>JACCQV010000647.1 GCA_013813945.1 Deltaproteobacteria bacterium
GCCTGGTTCGACTTGATCTCGACGTCGATCTCGAGATCGTAGTTGTGAAGGACATCGGCGAGGAGCGCGATCGGCTCGCCCCCGACGCGCAGCTCCTTGCGCGCACTCGCGGGTGTCCGCTCGATGCGGCCCGGCTGCCCGGTCAGGCGCATGAGCGGGCTGTCGTGGAACACGACGACGGTGCCATCCGCGTCGAGGCGAACGTCGAGCTCGATGCCATCGGCACCGGCGTCGCGTGCCTTGTCGAACGCGAGCATCGTGTTCTCCGGCGCGTGCGCCGAGGCACCGCGATGCGCCCACACGCGAGGTCGGCCATGACCACGCCGCCACCGCGTGGCGCGCCCGAGGCGGCCAAGATGTGGGATCAACCGAGCGAGCGCTGACTTCGGCACTACTCGACGAACGTCTTGTGCAATGCGCGGGTCAGGCCATCGACGTGCTGCCGATCGCACCACAGCGTCACCCGCAGCGGCGAGACGCTGACTGCGTTGAGCGGCACGCCGGCGCCGACCGCGCTGGTCCGCGCCTTGTTGATCACGCCGGGATTGGAGCCGATGCCATGACCCACGATCGTCACGGCGCCCTCCTCGCCGAACTCGACCTGCTCACCGAGCACGTTGTCGAGCTTCTTGCGGACCTCGGCCCAGTCGGGAACGTCGGCGATCGTGAACCAGCAGCGCAGATCCTTGCCCTCGAGATCGAGGTGCGTGAGCGGGATCGATGCGGTCTCGAGGATCTGCAGACAGTGCTCGACGGCAGCGCCGCCCGAGACCTTGAGCCGGATCAGGTTGTTCTGCCCGGTGACCGCGGCGATCTGGCGCTCGCGCTCGGGGGTGAAGTCGATCCGAGTTCCTCCGCTGTCCTTGTTGGTCGCGCGGGCATACAGGGCGATGCCGCTGCGCCGTGCGAACTCGACCGAGGCGTCGTGCAGGACCTTCGCGCCTTGCGCCGCGAGCTCGAGCATCTCGTCGTGGCTGACCGACGTGAGCAGCTGTGCCGCATCGACGACGCGCGGATCGGCAGTGTAGACGCCGTCGACGTCGGAGCAGATCTCACAGTAGTCAGCACGCAGGGCACCGGCGAGCGCGACGGCGGTCGTGTCCGAGCCTCCGCGGCCGAGGGTCGTGATCTCGCGCTTGTACGAGACGCCCTGGAAGCCGGCGACGATCACGACCTTGCCGCGGTCGAGCTCGTCCTCGACCCGGAACGGCCGAACTTCGACGATCCGGGCGCCGGAGTGGCGATCGTTGGTGAGAATCCCCGCCTGCGAGCCGGTGAAGCTGATCGCCTCGAGGCCTTCTTCGGTGATGGCCATCGCGAGCAGCGACATCGCCTCGCGCTCGCCGCACGTCAGGAGCATGTCGAGCTCGCGGCGTGACGGTGACGCGCTGATCGACTTCGCCTTCTCGATCAGCTGGTTTGTGGTCTTGCCCATCGCGGAAACGACCACGACGACCTTCTTGCCGGCTGCCTTCGTTCGCGCGATGCGCTTCGCAACCAGCTTGATCTTGTCGGCATCTGCGACGGACGAACCGCCGTACTTCTGAACCACGATTCCAGTCGGAGTCACGTCGGGCACCATACCGCATCAACGCTTTGGCGGTGCTACCTTGTTCGAAATGGTCGTCGCTCGCATCGCCCTGGCTCTCGCGCTGCTCGGCGCCTGTGGGCCCGCTGCACGGCCAAGAGTCGGGTGGCCTGACGCACCGGTGACGCTGCGCGACGACTCCGATCGCGATCAGGCGATCGATCAGATGTGGGTGATGCCAGCCGGCGCGGAGCGCGACCGCTCCCGCGGCGCGATTGCCGCAGCGATCGCGCGGCGGATCGCCGATGCGATCGAAGAGGACCGGCCGTTCGCAGCCGCGTTGCTGCTCGATCAGCTGACGTGGCTATGGCAGTCCGACCCCGCCACGGTAGGCCGTGGTCTCGCGGCGCATGGCGAGCTGCTCGCGCACCTGCGCGCGATGTTCGCGAAGTCCGGCGCGCTCGAGCCCGCGATCCAGACGCTGGTGCTCCTCGCGGAGGTCGAGCCTGCTCGCCGCGCGCTTCACGTGACCGAGATCGACGAGATCCTCGCGTTCGCCGACGATCTCGCGATCGCCGACAACGGTGTCAACGCGGGTCGCGCCCAGCCGCTCGTACTGCTCCAGCCGACCGCTCTCACGCTACCGTTGCCCTGGCTGGTCGACCGTTACGTGCGGCTCCTCGCGGAGCGTC
>JACCQV010000657.1 GCA_013813945.1 Deltaproteobacteria bacterium
CCGCCGCGAGCGCAGCCTGCGATGGTGGCTTGCTCTTGAACTCGTGCTCCACCGCCGCGAGCAGCGCACAGAATGCGTACTCGCTATCGGTCTTGCCCATCGGCGTGAACCGCCCGAGCTTGAGCTCGCGCACACGCTTGACCGTGCCGTTGTGGGCGAACACGAAGTGACGCCCCCACAGCTCGCGGACGAACGGATGGGTGTTCGCGAGGTTCACCGCGCCGCGGGTCTTGCGCCGGACGTGCGCGATCGCGAGCAGCGTCTTGATCGGATGCTCGGATACAAATTTTGCGAGTGGTGACGCGGCAGCTGCCCCCGGCTCGAGGAACACCCGCGCCACTCTGCCCTCGTAGAGGGCGAGGCCCCAGCCATCCGCATGCGGACCGTGCTTCCCGCCACGTCCGGATAACCCAGCGAACGAGAACACGATGTCCGTCAGGACGTTGCACTCCATCCCGAGTAGCTCGCACATCGCTGCGCTTAGCTTACCCTTCGGCTGCCCATCCTGACCACGCCCGAGCTATATGAGTGAGGCGTGTCGTCTCGCGTGCCCATCGGGGAGATCTTGCTCGTCCGGGAGGCGCTCGATCCATGGGTCCTGTCGCAGGCCATCCTGGACCAGCCCGCCAGTCGGATGCGGCTGGTCTCGCTGCTTATCAGCCGCGCCTTGATCGACTCGGATGACGGCTCGCTCGCCCTCTCGGTCCAGTCTCAATATCCCGGTGCGATGGAGCGCCACCTCGAGCGCCGCGACCCTGCAGTCGTCGATACGATCTCGGCAGACGTCGCGCGGCGCTGGGTCGTGCTGCCGATCGGCCGGTCCCGGCGCCGGGGACTCGTGGTGGTCGCCCGCGAGCCGACTCCGATCCTCGGCGCGTCCCTCGAGCACATGACGAAGATGCAGGTCGAGCTCGCGGTTGCGCCGGCCTTGCACCTCGAGCGCCTGGTGCGATCCCTGTACGGCGAGCTGGAGCCGGATCCCTCGCCGCCGTTGCCGTCCCAGCCCCTGCGCTCGATCACCGATCTCAGCCTCGATAGCCGGGACGTACTTCCCCGTCCGGCGCGCACCGTGTCGCGATCGATGCTCGACACCTCTCCGGATCTCCCGGCGCGCAGCGCTCCATCGATCACCCAGGAGCTCGACGGCACGCTCGAGCAGATCGAGCGCGCGATCAACCGGGCGTCCGCCGAGCACCACGCGATGATGTTTGCGTCGCGGCGCTGGCACGCATCACTGCTCGTCACGGTCAGCGAAGGTCTCCTGCTCGGTCGCCGCGGTCACGGCGCGAAGCTTGGCTCGGTCGATGCGATCATCCTGCCGAGCGACGCTCCGTCGATTCTCCAGATCGCGTACACGACGCGCACCGCGACGGCGATCGTGCCAGACGGGGCCGTTCAGCGCCGGCTCTCCGAGCTGCTCGGAAATGCCCGCGCACCCGCGGCCGCGCCGATCCTCGTCGACGGAAAGCCCGTGGCGGTGTTCGCGGTGGGAGACACGAGCACACATGAGCTCAAGAATCCCATGGTCAAGCTCGCCGCACTGGCCGACGCTCTCGGCAGCGCGTACGAGCGCCTTCCGCACTAGGGTACGATGGAGGGATGAATGGGGATGGCAACGGGTCGGATCACGAGTCCCCTGTCGACCAGGACACGGCGAGTGATGGAGCGGCGCAGATCCACAGCGCGCCCGTGAAACGGAACACGATCGCCGGCTTCCAGGCGCCCCTCCCACCGCCGGGTATCGGCGAGACGCCGCCCACTCTCGCGGAGTCGTGGCCGACCGAAGTTGGCCCGGTCCCGATCGGGCAGCCCGCAAGCGATTCGATGGGCACGTCGACGGCGACTCGCTACACGCTGGGCTCGATCCTCGGGCGCGGCGGAATGGGCGAGGTGTACTCGGCGCATGACGAGCAGATCGGTCGGCCGGTCGCGATCAAGCGCATGCGCTCGACCGCGCCGAGCGAGGATGCCCTCGCCCGGTTTCTCCGCGAGGCACGGATCCAGGGACGTCTCGAGCATCCCGCGATCGTCCCGGTGCACGAGCTGTGGCGCGACGACCTCGGCCGCCCGTTCTTCGTGATGAAGCAGCTGGCGGGCACGACGCTCGCGGATGTCCTCGCCCGGCTCGCGGTCGGATCGCCCGAGGCGCAGAAGCAGTTCTCACGGCAGCGCATGCTCCGTGCGTTCACCGACGTCTGCCTGGCGATCGAGTTCGCGCACACGCGCGGCGTCGTTCATCGCGATCTCAAGCCCGCGAACATCATTCTCGGTGACTTCGGTGAGACCTACGTCCTCGACTGGGGCGTGGCTCGCGTCATGGCCGAGCAGGAGCGCCCGAGCTTCGGCGACATCGGCACGATGTCCGAGGGAGCACCTGCCCATAACGAGACCGCGGCCGGCGCGATCCTCGGAACGCCGGGGTACATCGCACCCGAGCAGATCCGTGGGGACAGCGATCTCGACGGCCGTGCCGACGTCTACGCCCTCGGAACGATCCTGTTCGAGATCCTCACGTTCTATCCACTCCACCCGCGCGGTCAGGCCGCCATCGCCTCTGCACTCCACGGCGTCGATGCACGCCCATCACGGCGAGCGATCGATCACGTGATCGCGCCGGAGCTCGACGCGATCTGCGTGCGCGCCACCTCGGTCGAGCGTCGCGATCGCTATGCGACCGCGCGCGCGCTTGGTGATGCGGTGCAGGAGTACCTCGATGGAGATCGCGACTTCGTGCTCCGCCGGGAGCTCGCACGCACCGAGCTCGCCACCGCACGCCGTGCGCTCGCCGCTGGCAACGGACAGAACCAGCGCCGGATCGCGATCCGCGCGGCCGCGCGCGCACTCGCCTTCGATCCTCAGTCCCCGCAGAGCGCGGATCTCCTCGGCCGGCTGATGCTGGAGCCGCCGGCGGAGCCACCGGTGGAGGTCGAGCAGGAGATCGAGAAGCTCGACATGCAGTCTCTCGCGCGCAGCGCGCGCTTCGGCACCTACGCGGCCCTCGTCTACGTGCTGTTCTTCCCGATCCTCTATGCGGTCGGCTTCCGCGATGCCTGGTATCACATCACCGGCTCCGCGCTGTGCGCGTTCATCATGTTCGTGGAGCGCGTGATCGCGCCGCGCAACGTCTTCTGGTCGGGCTACCTCGCGATCGGCGCGAACCTCGCGTTGATCGCGCTCCTGTCCTGGATCATCAACCCGTTCCTGATCGGCGCCGGTCCGGGCACGATCATGGTGATGGTCCTCGCCACGCATCAGCGTCTGATCAAGACATGGGTGCTCGCCATGCTCGCCGCGGTCGCGACGCTCGCGCCATGGGTGCTCGAGCAGGCGGGCGTGCTCGCGACCCGAACCTTCGTCGACGGCAATCGCTACGTGTTCCAGACCGTGGCCGGCGAGCTCGAGCCGCGAATCGCCGAGATCGGACTCACCGCGTACGTGATCGCCATGCTCGCAGCGGCGTTGTTCGTCGGTCGCGCACAGGACAACGAGCGCCGCGGCGAACGCCGTAGCCTCCAGATCCAGGCCTGGCAACTACGCGAGCTGGTGCCGCGCGCCGAGACCAGCCCGAGCTGACCCGCTGGGCCACCGCCTGCGGGCAAACCACACGCCGTGGAACACTGGGTTCCGGCGCAGGTGGTTACGCCGGGCCGCGCGCGTGGCCATACTCCTTTCATGACGCAGCGACGCGATGACGGCCTGACGCGACGTGCGGTGCTCGTTGGCC
>JACCQV010000662.1 GCA_013813945.1 Deltaproteobacteria bacterium
AGGAACGTGTCGCCGGCGGTCGAGATCACCTCGAACACGCCGTTGCCGATCTCGAGGATCGAGATGTCGAAGGTGCCGCCGCCGAGGTCGTAGACCGCGACCTTGCGTTCGATGCTGCGACCGAAGCCGTACGACAGCGCCGCCGCCGTTGGCTCGTTGATGATGCGGATGACGTCGAGGCCGGCGATCTTGCCCGCGTCCTTGGTCGCCTGGCGCTGCCCGTCGTTGAAGTACGCGGGGACGGTGATCACGGCCTTCGAGACTTCTTCGCCGAGGTACTCCTCGGAGATCAGCTTCATCTCCTGAAGGATGTACGCGCTGACCTCGGGGACGCTGAACACCTGGTCGCGGAGCATGATCCGCACGTCGTCATGCGGTCCCTCGACGATGCGGTACGGCATGATCTCGAGCGAGCTGCGTACGGCGGCCGAGCCCCACTTGCGTCCGATCAGCCGCTTCGCCGCGTAGACCGTGTTCTCCGCGTTCGTGATCGCCTGTCGCTTCGCGATGTGACCGACCAGGCGCTTGCCGTTCTCGGCGATCGCGACCATCGATGGCGTGGTCTTGTAACCACCTCGATTGGGGATCACGGACGGGGTCCCATCCTCGACAATCGCCACGCACGAGTTCGTGGTGCCGAGGTCGATGCCGATCACCTTTTCAGTAGCCATCGCGGCACATTTTCCCCTCGTTTCCGAGTGGTTTGCCAGTGTTAGGGCCGCTTTCTTGAGGCAGGTCCCGGATCCCCAGAAACCGTCGGACGCTGGCGTGCAGGCTCGACCGATCAGGGGGTCGCGAGGGCGCGGCGCAGCTCCGCGAGGTCGTTGCGCAGCTCGTTGGTGAGCGTGTCGTTGTCGTGCTTCAGCGCCATGGCCATCACGAGCACTTCCTCGGCGTCGGACAGCTTACCCACGGCGCGGAACGCGGCGGCCAGGAGGCGCGCTGAGGACACGTCGTTGGGAGCCTGCGCATTCGCCTTCTTCGCGTACTCGAGCGCGCTGCGCGGCTGGTTGGCTGCGAGAGCGCAGCTGGTCGCGCGACGCAGGTAGCGCGTCTGCGGGTCGACACGCACCGCCGCGGCAAACAGCTTCATCGCGCCGAGTGCGTCGCCTCCGACCTCGAGCTGACAGGCACGGTCGAACAGCTCGCTCGCGTACTCCTGCGGCGTCTGTGGCTGATCGCGCGGGCTAGATCCGGGTGCGGTGGAACCACTGGCCGAGCGCGACTTTTCGCCGCCCGTCAGCCGCGCATACGCCCGACTCGCGGCCTCGAATACCGCCGATAGCCGCGCGCCGAAGCTGCCGAGACGCTGGCCATAGTACCGATCCGGGTGGATCTCCTTGGACAGCAAGAAGTAGGCGCGCTTGAGCGTCCTGGCGTCCGCCGCCGGGCTGACGCCCAGGAGCGCGTACGGATCCGCCTTTGCGAGGAGCCGCTGCATCGCGAGGATCCGCCGCCGCTCGGTGTCATCGAGCTCGTTCTCCTCGGCGAGCGCCGCGAGCTCCTCGTCCGTCGGGCTGGTCAGCCGCAGATCGTGGAGGGACGTGGGACCCTCGTTCTTGGTCGGGACGGAACCGGTCGTCCGTGAGGGAGCGGCGGCGCGGTTGGGCGGGATCACTGGCCCCGTCGGCGCACGCGGAACCGTGATCGCGGGCGCCACCACCGGTGCGACGGTCTCGCCCGGCAGGAGAAGTGCACCGATCGAGCGCAGCCGGGTCGCAATGGCGACCGCGCGCTCGACAGGCAGACCGGTCGCGAGCAGTACCTCGCGCAGCGACTGGTTGCCATCGATCCGCGAGAGGACGAAGTACTCCTCCGGGCCGACCGCCGCCTTGAGGGGATCAAAGCCGGGGGTGACCCTCAGCTTCTGACCGGTTGACCCAATGCCGGCGATTTCGGCCGGTACCGTACTCACGTCAAAAAGCCTATCACGCGCTCAGCGCATCACGTATTCGAGGAGCGCCTTCGCGACATGGAGCCGGTTCGCCGCCTGGACCCAGGCCAGCGATTGCGGGCCATCGAGAACGTCGCCCGTGATCTCCTCGCCGCGGTGCGCCGGCAGACAGTGCAGGACGATCGCATCGGAGGCCGCACGCGCAACCAGGGCGGCGTCGATGCAGTAGGGCTTGAATGCCGCGCGCCGGGCGGCCTCGTCGGTCTGCCCCATCGAGACCCAGACGTCCGTTGACAGCACGTCAGCGCCAGCCACCGCCTCGCGCGGGTCCGTGGTCACCACGATGGTCCCCTTGCCGAGCGCCTTTTGCGCCGAGCGCGCTGCCTCGAGGTGATCGGGGCTGGGCGCGTAGCCCGACGGACACGCGAGGAGCAGATCGAAGCCGAACATGCCGGCGGCCTCGAGCCACGACTGCGCCATGTTGTTACCGTCACCGATCCACGCGTAGCGGAGCCCGTCGATCCGACCGAAGTGCTGGCGGACGGTGTAGAGGTCGGTCGCCACCTGACACGGGTGGTGCTGATCCGAGAGGCCGTTGATCACCGGAACACTCGCCGCGCGCGCGAACGCGGCCACGCGCTCCTGGCCGAACGTGCGGATCATGATCGCGTGGCAGTAGCTCGACAGCACGCGGGCCGTGTCCTCGGCAGGCTCGCCGCGCGCGATCTGACTGCCCTCGCTCGTCAGCACGACCGAGTTGCCGCCGAGCTCGTACGCGGCGACCTCGAACGACACCCGCGTGCGCGTCGAATTCTTCTCGAACACGAGCGCGATCGTCTTGCCCGCGAACGTCGTCGCGAGCCGGTTCGCTTCCAGCTCCGCGGTCCGGTCCCACAGCGCGGGCCACTCCGCGACCGGGACATCGGCGAGCGTCAGGAATCCGCGTGGCATCTACTTGCCGACCCCTTCAGCCAGCACGCTGCGCAGGATCGAGACGGCCTCGTCGAGCTCGGCTCGCTGGACGATGTACGGCGGCGCAAATCGGACGACCTTGTCTCCGGCGACCGAGAGCAGTACGCCCTTCTCTCTCGCGCGCGCCACGACCAGCGCAGGTCCTCCAGAGACTGCGAGGCCACGCAACAGGCCGCGGCCGCGGACCTCGGTGGCGTGGCCCGGGAACTCACGGACGAGCTCCGCCAGCTTGCCTGCCAGATACTCTCCGGACTCGGTCACGCGAGCGAGCAGGTTGTCCTTCTCGATGATGTCGAACACCGCGTTCGCGGCCGCGCACGCGAGCGCGTTGCCGCCGAACGTCGTGGCGTGGGGAACTGCCCCGCCCGGCTGCTGCGTGAGACCCGCGGCGGCCTTCTCGCTCATCGCGACGGCGCCGATCGGGACGCCGCCACCGAGGCCCTTGGCGAGCGTCATCACGTCGGGGAACACGTTGTCATGCTCGTGCCCGAACCACTTCCCGGTGCGACCGATGCCTGTCTGGACCTCGTCGAAGATCAAGATCGTACCGGTGTCGTCACACAGCGTGCGCAGCGCCGCGAGGTAGCCCGGCGGCGGGATGACGATCCCACCCTCGGCCTGGATCGGCTCGACGATGATCGCGCATGCGGTCTTCGGCGCGAGCGCGCGCGTCGCAGCGTCGATGTCACCGTATGCGATGTGCTCGACGGGCCCCACCAGCGGCCCGAAGTGTTCGCGATACTTTGCCTGGCCGGTGATCGCGACGGTCGCGAACGTCCGCCCATGGAAGCTGCCGTGGGTCGAGACGAACGTCGTGCGCTCCGGCGCGTTGTTGACGATGGCCTGGTAGCGACGCGCCAGCTTGAGCGCACCTTCGTTGGCC
>JACCQV010000663.1 GCA_013813945.1 Deltaproteobacteria bacterium
GCTTACGCCAACGCCGGATCAACACAGCCGAACTCTGGGGTTAGTGGCGCGCGATCATGGCGCGGCGACGACCGCGACCTTCATCGGCGTCGTCAGCGTGAGGCCGAACGCGCGTCCGTCGGCCAGCACGTGGTCGACCGCAACATTGGCTATGCGGCTGCGGACACGCGTCTTGAAGTCGAAAATCTCGCTCCACGAGCCGGCGACCGGCACGTAGCCGACCCCGGTCTGCTTCGCGCACACGATCGCCGCGTGATCGGTTCCCTCGTAGCCGGTATGAAGCTCGTGCGGGCACACGAGGTCGTTTGCGATCAGCTCGACGATGCCGCCCTCGAGATCGACGAGTAATAGCTCCTTGGCGTTTGCCGGATTTTGGGCGAGGAAACGCCTCGGAAACCCCGCATAGCCGCCGTAGAGGAGCGGGGTGACCGGCGGCGTCGTGTAGATCGTGCTCGACGACAGATCGATCCAGCGCGCGAAGGGTTGTTCCTTGCCGATCACCTGATCGAGCGCGACGATCGGATCGGTCGACGGGATGCCGCTTGGCTGCCACGAGCCACCGAGCTTGTCGAGCGCGCCCGATGTCGATATCTCGTCAGGCGACCAGACGGCGAAGCCGACGCTGCCGCGCTCGTCCGCGCAGCCGGCGAGCACCCGCGAAGCCGCGGGGAGCACGGTCAACGTGGTCGCCGTGCCCGTACATTCCGGCACGAGCGGCTGCATTAACTTTGTCTTCGTGTCGAAAATCTGGGGATTGAAATCGCCGACTATCCAGTACCGGTCCGCGAGGTACTCGTCGCCCGTGAAGGCCACATCGAGCGGCTCGTCCGGCGAGCACTCTGGCGCAGCATCGGGGCGCAGCACGACGAGTCCACAGCCGCGAGACGCGCCCTCCCTCTTGGCGAGCACGCCGGCGGCAGTCGAGATCATCTCCGGCCAGAACGCGAGGGGCTGTGTCAATGTGAGCTGCGGCTGCGCCAGGTCCTTCCATATACCGTAGTAGGCCTTGCCATCGGCGCCCCTCGCGAACACCCAGATCCGGCCGTGGGCATCCTCGAGCTCGATGCGCACCTGGTCGGTCTTGCTGCCACCGGGCAGCGCGACCACGGGCTCGGCGATAGCGCCTGTCGTGGTATCGAGCAGCGCAGAACGGTTCTCCGCGAGACCGATCACCGCCTTGCCGAGCTTCGCGGAGCTTCGATAGAAGACCGGGAACGACGCCAGTACCTTCCCGTTCACGTCGAACAGCGACCAGCTCGTGACCTCGCCGCCCTTGATGCGCGTGCCTGCGACGACGGACGACGGGCTCGAGCCGTCGTCCGCGATCGTGATCCCTTGGCCGCGATCGAGGTTGCCGTACGCGGTCGACTTCGCCGTCACGACCTTGTACGGCGTCGTGTCCTTGCGAACGCCATGGATTGACTTCTTGTCGAACGGCTTGATGTTCTGCTTCACGACGGCCGGAGGAGCATCTCGCGGAGCTTCGTTCGACGGTGACGGTGCGCTCGACCTCTTCGAACAACCCGCCACGAGGAACACAACAGTGATGAGCGTACGCACGGCACTTGGACGCATATCGACGCTAATCATCGACCAGATTCAACTGGCGATCACGGAACTGCGCTTCGTAACGCCACGCCAGGGCCGTTCGTCGGCGTGTCGACCAGGGCCGGTGCCGCGATCATGGGTCGTTCGGGATCGCGGGGGCGCACGTCATGGAGCGACGGTTCCGAGAAGCCTTGCAAGCTGCACCACGAGTTCGCAGCATGAAGGGCGGAACGGTTCGGGTCGCCGGCGAGCGTGTCGTGCGGGCGATCGATCGCGCTCAGGTCGCGGGGCGGTACTCGCCAAAGCGCTTGCGCAGGACGTCCGCGATCTCGCCGACGGTCGCCGAGGCCCGCACCGCTCCGACGATCGGCGCGACGAGGTTGCCGGTTCCAGCCGCGGCGTCGTCGAGGGCGGTCAGCGCGCGTGTGGTCTCGGCATTGTTGCGTTTCGCGCGCAGCGCTTGCACCCGGCGGACTTGCTCGACCTCCAGGTTCGGATCGACGGTGCCGATCGGAATCGGCGCTTCCTCGGCCATGACGTATTCGTTCACGCCGACGACGATTCGCTCGTTGCGTTCGACCGCACGCTGGTGCTCGTACGCGCGCCGCTCGATCTCGCGTTGCGGGAAGCCCTGCTCGATGGCGCGGACCATTCCGCCGATCTCGTCGATCTTCGCGAAGTACGCCTCGACGCGCTTGGTGATGTCTGCGGTCAGCGCTTCGACAGCGTAGGAGCCAGCGAACGGATCGATGAAGTCGGCAACGCCGGACTCGTGCCCGATCACCTGCTGGGTGCGCAGCGCGATCCGGGCGGCCTCCTCGGTGGGCAGGCCGAGAGCCTCGTCGTAGCTGTTGGTGTGGAGAGACTGCGTGCCACCGAGGACGGACGCGAGCGCCTGGATCGTTACACGGACGATGTTGACGAGCGGCTGCTGCGCCTGCAGCGTCACCCCGGCGGTCTGGCTGTGGAACCGGAGCATCTGGCTCTTCGGGTTCTTCGCGCCGAACCGATCTCGCATGATCGTCGCCCACAGCCCGCGGGCCGCGCGGAACTTCGCGATCTCCTCGATGAAGTTATTGTGGACGTTGAAGAAGAACGACAGCCGCGGTGCGAAGTCGTCGACGTCGAGGCCCGCATCGAGCGCCGCCTGGACGTACGCCATTCCGTTCGCGAGCGTGAACGCGACCTCCTGGACGGCGTCGGAGCCGGCCTCGCGGATGTGGTAGCCGCTGATCGACACGGTGTTCCACTGCGGGACGTTGCTCGCGCAGTACGTGAACGTGTCGGTGATGAGCCGCATCGATCCGGCGGGCGGATAGATGTACGTGCCGCGCGCGATGTACTCCTTGAGGATGTCGTTCTGGATGGTGCCGCGCAGCGCACTGGCCGGCGTGCCTTGTTCCTCGCCGACCGCGATGTAGAGCGCGAGGAGCGTCGCGGCCGTTGCATTGATCGTCATCGAGGTCGAGACGTCGGCGAGCGGGATGCCATCGAACAGGATCCGCATGTCCTCGATCGAGTCGATCGCCACGCCAACGCGGCCGACCTCGCCGCGTGCCATGTCGTGGTCCGAGTCGCGGCCCATCTGGGTCGGTAGATCGAACGCGACCGACAGCCCCTTGCCGCCCTGGGCGAGCAGGTACTTGTAGCGGCGATTGGACTCGGCGGCCGTTCCGAAGCCAGCGTACTGCCGCATCGTCCACAGCTGGCCGCGGTACATCGTCGACTGGACGCCGCGGGTATACGGGAACTGGCCCGGTGGGTTCTGCGGGTCTGCCGGAGCATCGCTCGGGTCATAGGCACCCTTGATCTCGATGTCCGCGTCGGTCGCGAATCGCTGCTTGCGCTGCTTCGGCTTGCGATCGTCGGTCACAACGCCGTGTGTAGCAGATATCATCGATGCCGATGAGCACCCTCGCGACCCTCGCGTTCATCGGAGCCGCCGGTGCGGCCGGCACGTATCTGGCGATGCGCCCGACCGTGGCGGATGGCCGGGTGATTGCCGCCGACCTCGAGGCCAGCTCCAAGGAAGCCACCCTGAGCGGCGTGACCTGTGACCGCGAGATTCCGATCGGGGTCCGGGGCGCAGAGTTCGAGTGCACGGTGAAGGTGAAAGACGGCTCGACGGCGAAGGTCCGGATGTCGGTCAATCGCGCGGGTCAGTACCAGGTGGTCAAGATCCTCGATTCGACCCCGCCGTCCGAGTGACGCCAGCCGTGATATAGGGAGGCAGCATGCCGAACTACTCGAAGCTGCACGATCTCATCAGCCATCGCGTCACGATCGAGTACGACACGGGGGCGCGGATCACCGGGTACCTCGCGTCGTGCCAGCCCGCGTCGGGGCCGGTCGAGTTCGCGGTGCTCTCGGAGGCGAAGCTCATCGACTCGCGCGGCCGCGTGGTTCGCGAATCCGGGGAGCTGACGATCTGTCCGAACGTTCTGACTTCGATCGCGCTGGACGAAGGTCCGCGCGGCCGCGATCTCAAGTAGCAGCGGCGGAGACGCCGATCGCTCCGCCGAACCGCGCGACCAGCACGTCATCGTGCTCGTCGGCGCAAGTCGTGACGCGGCGGATGGTGTCGAGCACCTCACTGCGATCGAGATCGAGGGTGGTCCGCTCGTTCATCAGCAAGATTTGATCGGCATCGCAGCCGAACGCGGCTCCGCAGAGCGTCGTGTTGAGCGCGAGCAGGTGGGCGAACAGCGAGGGACGATCAACCTTGGCGTCGAGCGTCATCACGACGGCGGCGACCCGCAGGTGCGTGAACTCGGCCGAGTTGATCAGCGTGACGCGGGTGACCGCGGAGCCCTTCGGGATCTTCCAGGCATGCAGTGCAGTCGGGTCGGTGATCCGGCTGGCCGGTACGGGATGGCCGAGCTC
>JACCQV010000674.1 GCA_013813945.1 Deltaproteobacteria bacterium
GTATGCGACCGCGCAGGCGCGCGTTCTCCAGATCCAGCTCGGCAACACCGTCGACAACGACGCCGAGGTCTGCAAGCAGGTGTGGCCCACCGCCGCGATCGGCGACGGCCCGGGCGCCGGCAGCGGAACCGGCTCGCCCGAGCGCCCGATGCCTGTTCCTGCGCAGCCTTCGACGTCGGACCCGGGCGCGTCGATGAAGCTCGCCGGCCTGATCGGCGGGGGCGTTGGTCTCGTCACCCTCGGCCTCGGCGTCTACTTCGGCGTGCAGGCGAAGACGATCAACGACGACATCGAGGACCAAGGGCCCGACGAGAAGTGGCGCGACGACATCGAGGCGTACATGGACAAGGGCCAGCGCTACGAATACATGCAGATCGGGTTTCTCGCGGTCGGCGGCGCGCTCGTGATCGGCGGTGCCGTCGTCTACGTGATGGGCCGCGGCAAGACGTCCGCAGCGACCGAACAGCAGACGCAGGTCTCGATCACGCCGAGCGTGTCGCCCGGCGGCGGCGGCGTGACGCTGTTCGGGCGGTTCTAGCTGCTAGAGGATCGTGTCGAGCCAGATCTGGACGTTGTCGGCCGGCAGCTTGACCCGCGCGTTGCCGACGATGTCACCGGGCTCCTTGGACAGCGCATCGCCATCCTGATCGTAGCGAGCCGTCACGACCACGTCGCCGGTCAGCTCGGTGCCGCCGACCATCGCCTGCTTTTCGGTCAGCTCGAACGTGATGTCCGTGTTGTTCCAGGTCAGCTTCTCGACCGCGAGCGCCGGTCCCGTCGGTGCTCCCGAGGCATCGGCGCGCTTGACGACGATGAACACCGGGATCCCGGCCTTCGCGCGGCCCTTGGCCTTCTCGTGGATCTTGATCACGCCCTTCACGTAGCGCGTGGGATCGATCGGGCGGTTGGGATCGGGCGCCGGCAGCCCCATCTGCCCGACATCCGGGCTTCCGCCGTGCGCACCGCCGCCGCCCATGCCGGCGTGTGGATCGACCGGATCGATCCCGAGCCCTGCATGCGGATCGTTGGGCGCACCATGCCCACCGCCCTTGGGATTCTGCATGCCCGGCGGGGGAGCCGGCTGCGCGCTGCCCTTGCCCGTCTGCACCATCGCGCCGGTCTCGTCGGCCTTCCACTCCTGCGCCGGAGGCAGGCCGTCCTGGGTCTTCTTGTCTCGACTACAGCCGGTGGCAGCCAGGATCACGGCGAGGAACAGGAACGAGCGCATGCCGTGGAATGTAGCAGGGTCACACCCAGCGCGCTGTCGTCGTGACCGTCGCGAGGATCTGCGCACCGGGATGTGGCTCCCCGAGCCAGGCCTGGTAGCGACCGGCGGCCGCACCCGGCTCGGGGATCCCGGCGATCTCGTAGCGGGTCGGAGGCGCGGCCGCGAGGACGATCGGCAGCTCGAGCAGGCGGTGGCGGCGAAAGACCGCAAGGCGGATCTCGTCGCCGGGCTTGCGTGCGCCCGACAGGCTGCGCAGGTCACCGTCGCTGGTCGCCCGGAACCCGTCGAGCGCGACCACCTCGTCCCCCGGGGAAACCCCGGCGGCGTGGGCCGGGCCGTCGTCGAACACCGCCGTCACCTTGTTGCCCGCGACCGTCACACCCAGCCAGACCGCGGCCGCGCCGTCGGTGACCTGCGCCGGATCGGCGCTCGTCCGGAGCTCGAGGCCCATCGACCGCAGCTCCTCGCCGAGCTCGGGATCCTCGGTGCCACGGATCTGGCGATCGAACACGTCGCCGAGCGAGAGACCCGTTGCCTCCTCGAAGACCGGCTGGAGGTTGTCGGGGTGCGGCTCCCCCTTCGCGCCATAGCGCTGCCACATCGCGCGAAGCACGTCGTCGAGGGTCCGCGCGCTTTCGGTGCGGCGTCGAATCTGGAGATCGAGCGCGAGCATCGTCAGGCCACCCTTGAGGTAGTAGCTGACCGTCGTGTTGAGGTTCGACTCGTCGGGCTTGTACAGCTTGATCCAGGCGTCGAACGACGATGCCTCGAGCGACTGCCGTGCGCGTCCCGGCGTCGCCATCAGTCGCGCCCAGTCGTCGAGGACCTTCTCGAGGAAGCTCTTCGCCGAGATCCGCATCGAGGTTCGGAGTGCAAACCGATCGTAGTGACTGGTCAGGCCCTCCATGACCCACAGGCACGGCGTGTACGCCTCGCGCGTGTAGTCGAATTCGAGCAGCGGACGCGGTGCGATGCGCTTGCCGTTCCACGCATGAAACAGCTCGTGCGATAGCAGCTCGAGCAGGCCCTCGTACGCCTTGCGCGTGGCGCCGAAGTGCGGGTGATAGAGGTTGACGCTCGACGCGCGATGCTCGAGGCCACCGTATGCCTCGTGCGCCAGCATCAGCACGAACGTGTAGTGCTCGAACGGCACCTCGCCGACGCGCGCGATGTGATCGTCGACGATCGCGCCGAGATCCTCGGCGAGCCGCGCCTCGGTGAAGACGCCACCCGGCGCGCGATCGCCCCACATGACGAGCCGGACCGGCACCTTGGCCGGAACTCGCAGCGTGCGCGTGACGCCGGCATGGATCGGATGATCGTAGAGCTCGTCGATGTTCGCGGCTTTCAGCGAGCTGGCAGGCTCCCACGCCATCGCCGTCGTCACGGTCCAGCCATCGGGCACCGTCAGCTCGACCTCGACCGGCGCGGTCCGGTGGGTCGTCGGATAGAGGAACGTCGCGGGACCGTGAAGGAACGCGTGGCTCGGGTCGATATGGTTCGTGCGGACCGTCAGGTCGTGGCCATACAGCGCGTAGCGAACGGTCAGCTCCCGCGCCCCGGCGCTGTCGATGCGCCAGGTCGCCTTGTCGATCTTGGTCGCCCGGCGCTGGATCCCGTCATCGCCGCTGACGACGAGATCGCGTACGAAACGGACGTAGTCGCGGATCAGGTAGCTGCCAGGGCACCAGGACGGCATGGTGATGTCGGTGGTGTCGCCGGTGGGGGCGAACCGAAGCGTGACCTCGGCGGTGTGCCTGGCCGGGGTCTCGATCCGGACGGCGTAGCGGAGAGACGACATGGGACGTGGGTAGCACAGCTGCTATGCTGGAGGCGTGACGCGGCTCGTCGTGTTGACCCTGCTCTCCGGCTTGCTCGTCGGCGCCCTCGCGCTGCCGGCAGGGGGGAACCCGCGCGCCCGGGGCAAGGTCATCCGGGTCGAGCGTCAGCGCGGGACCGCCGTCACGCCCCGCGTCTGCGACGTCCGCGCCGACAAGGCGGGCACCTGTCTTGGTCCCCAGCCGACCATCGGCGAGGTGATCACGGTGCTCGACGAGACCGGCGTGATCGCCGAGGTCCGGATCTCCGAAGCAACCGCGTTCTCGACCGGCGGCTCGACCGCCTGCCAGAGCCTGTGGAACATCAAGACCGAGGTCATTCGCGGTGATCTCGCATCGATCCCGCTACGCACGATCGGCGTCGTCGATCCCGAGGTTCATCCGCGCAAGGGCCGGATGATGTCGAAGGAACAGTTTCCAGCACCACCGAGCGGGCGCACCGACGAGCAGGTCGTGGTCGCCGTCGATCGCGATGGTGATCGCACCCCCGACATCGTGCTCACGCAGGCGCCGTGCGACCAAGCGAGCCCTGGTGGCTCGTGCATCGACGAGTGGGCGCGCGTCAACGGCCGGCTGGTGAAGGTCCAGCAGACCAACTTCTCGTCCTGCGGGTTCTGATGACAGCGCCTCTCGATCGCCGCGCGCTGCTCGCCGACGAGCGCGGCACCCTGTACAAGGAGGCCGAGCTGCGCGTCGCGCTCGTCTACCCGAGCCCGTATCGCGCGGCGATGTCATCGCTCGGCTATCAGCAGATCTATCGCACGCTCCACGAGATGCCGGGCGTCGCTGCCGATCGCGCGATGCTTGCCGACGAGGGCTCGCACGAGCGCGGCCTCGTGACACTCGAGACCGGCCAGCCCGTCGGTGGCTATCCGATGCTCGCCTACTCGGTTGCCTACGAGCTCGAGATCGCCGGCGTGGTCGAGACGCTCGAGCGCGCGAGCATTCCGGTGCTCGTCAAGGATCGCGATCACCGCCATCCGCTCGTCATCGCGGGTGGCCCGCTGACCTTCTCGAACCCTGCCCCACTGGCGCCGTTCTTCGACGTGATCATCCTCGGCGAGGGGGAGGAGCTCATCGTCGAGCTCGTCACGATCGGTCGCGACCTCGGCTTCGACCGCGAGAAGATCTGGTCCGCCCTCGCCGGCCGTCCCGGCTACTACCTCCCCCACCTGCACGGGGAGCGCGTGCCGCCGGTCGCCGCCGTCGACGATTCGCTGCTGCCGGCGCGGTCCGTGATCGCGACTCCGCATACCGAGCTCGCGGACATGTTCATGACCGAGGCGGCGCGGGGCTGCTCGCGCGGTTGCACGTACTGCGTGATGCGGCGCTCTACCAATGGCGGCATGCGGATCGTTCCGCGCGAGAAGATCATCTCGGGGATCCCGGCCGGCACGCGCCGGGTCGGGCTCGTCGGTGCCGCGGTCACGGATCATCCCGACATCGCCGCGATCGTGCGCGACGTGGTCGACGGTGGCCGCGAGGTCGGCATCTCGAGCTTGCGCGCCGACAAGCTGAGCGACGAGCTGGTCGGCCTGCTCGCGCGCGGCGGCTATCGCACGCTCACGGTCGCTGGCGACGGATCGAGCGAGCGGATGCGGCGCGTGATCGAGCGCTCGACCCGCGCGGACCACCTGATCCGCTCGGCAGAATTCGCGCGGACCCACCGCCTCCACACGCTCAAGGTCTACATGATGCTCGGCATCCCGACCGAGACCGACGAGGATGTCGACGAGCTGGTGCAGCTGTCGAAGCAGCTCGCCGCGATCCATCCGCGCGTCGCGTATGGCCTCGCTCCGTTCGTCGCGAAGCGCAACACACCGCTCGATGGCACGCCGTTCGCCGGCATCGCGCTCGTCGAGCATCGCCTCGAGCGGCTCTCGAAGGGGCTGCGCGCGGCGGGCCTCGCCGACAAGGTCAAGGTCCGTCCGACGTCTGCGCGCTGGGCGTGGGTCGAGTACATGCTCGCGCAGGGCGAGTCGAATGCCGGCCTCGCCGTGATGGATGCACATCGCGCGGGCGGGACGTTCGCGGCGTACAAGAAGGCGTTCATCGCGCACGGCGTCGAGCCGACCGGGCCACGCGCGCGGGTTCCCTCGAGCGAAGAGCTGAAGACGCTGAAGCGCCAGCGCATCGCGGTCGTGGCAGGCTGATCAGCGTAGCGAGGGCGACGGAGATCCGGAACCGGATCGGGTGCGTCCTCGGGCTCCGCCATGCCCGACTCTAGCGCGGGTCGCGCGCGCGATGCGGTGGGTCGCTCGTGACCTCGCAGATCACGACCACGCTGCCCGCACCCAGGGTAGCGCGCGTGGGACCAGCTCAGTACAAAGTGTCGCCGGAGCCTTCGGCGAGCTCATCGGCCCGGTAGCCGCGCGAGAGCTTCCGGCTCTCCTCCGCGAGGTAGAAGTAGTGGCAGCGATCGCGCTCGCTCCACACGACGTGCTCGATCTTCGCCTGGTCACCGGCCCAGCTCCCGGTCAGCACCGTGACGGTGTCCCCTACTGCGAACCGGGCGACCCGCGACATGATCAATCGGCGTCGACGCCCTGGCGCAGGTACGCGACGGTATCGACGAGCGTGAGCTGAGGATCGCGCGCCGAGAAGCCGAGCTCGGTCTCCGCCTTGCGCGAATCGATCCACCAGAAGTGCTCCGACATCTCGACCGAGATTCGATCGAACGGCGGCTCCTTGCCCCGGTGCCGATAGATCTCCTCGATCAGCGCGGCGCCCCAGCGGTTGAGCTTGGACGGTAGCTTGAGCCGAGGCGGCGCGACGTTCGCCACCCGGCCGAGCCGCGCGAAGAACTCCTTCATCGTCCAGTTCGGTCCACCGAGCAGGTAGCGCTCGCCGGCCTTGCCGTGGGTGAGTGCCTTCGCGGTCGCTGCCGCGGCATCCCGCGCGTCGACGAAGTTGATCCCGCCGACGGGCACCGACGGAATCTGGCGCTTGAGGAACTTGCGGACATCGCCGGTCGACGACAGACGGCGATCGCCCGGCCCGAGGAGCAAGCTCGGATTGACGGCAACGACCTCGATGCCGAGCCGCTCGCCGTGCTCGAACGCGAGGCGCTCCTGGTAGATCTTCGAAGCGTAGTACGGCCAGCCGGCAACGATCTCCTCGGCGTACGGCGCGCGCTCGTCGAGAATCTCCTCGTCCTTGGACACTCCGATCGTGCCGGACGTCGAGGCAAGGACCATGCGGCGAACGTTCGCGGCATTCATTCGCTCGAGCACACGGCGGGTACCGTCGACGTGGAGCCGCATCATGCGCTGCGCATCGTCCGGATCCCGGGACACGGCGCCCGCGAGGTGAAACACGGCGTCGACGCCGGCGAGCGCGGTATCGAGCTCCGGGCCGGCCAGGACATCACCGCGGATGTGCTCGACGCCGAGGTCGGCGAGGACGGCGGACCGGGTGCGAGCCAGGCCGCGGACCGTGTCGCCCTGCTCCACCAGCACGCGACACAGGTGCTCCCCGAGGAAGCCGGTCGCGCCGGTGACGAGGACGGTGGTCATGGTCGGCTATTCGTAGTCGTCAGCGGTCGCGTAATCGTCGCGCGACAGCGGCGCGCGGACGACGGCGGCCAGGGG
>JACCQV010000679.1 GCA_013813945.1 Deltaproteobacteria bacterium
GTCGTCGCCGTCGAGACATCGGAGACGTCGACGAGGACGCGAGGGCGCAGCAGCAGCCGGCGCCACGCCTCGACGTTTCCGGCGAGCGCGAGCTCGTCTCCGGCACCGCCGGCGTAGTAGCCGAACGCGCCGGGCTCGAGCCGCTCCTCGGCGAGGCGCTCGAAATCAGCGACGCAGACTGGCTCCACGGCGACGAATCTACCGGCTGGCCGCCCCGAGCCTCTTCGGAGACGGCGGAGCGGCCAGATAGGTGGGCGCCAGCTTCGCCACGCGTTCCCGATAGGCCGCCGCGGCCTCGTCGTTCCCGAGGCAGTCCTCGATCAGGCTGTGGTGGTAGAAGCCGTCGACGTCGAGCGTCCCGAGCCGGAAGGAGCGGAGCGAGACCGTTCGCGCCTCCGCGCACAGATTGTTCTTGTAGAGCGCCCAGGCGAGCACATGGTCGCCCTCGACGCTCGGCCGCTCTGCCTGCCCGCGCCGCGCCCGTTCGAGCGCCGAGCGGAAGTTGCGATCGTGATCGAGGTCGAACTCCGCCGTCTCGAGCAGGTTGCGGCCGCCGTTGGCGACGAACAGCCGCTCGAGCTTGTCGGCGCGCTCCCATGCGCGCTCTGCCTCGGCGCGACGCCCAAGCTTGTCGAGAACGTCGCCGACGCTGGCAGCGAATTCTGGGACGGGCGCGGAAGCTGCCGCCCGCACGTACAGTGCACGGGCTCCCTCGAGATCGCCTTCCGCAGCACGAAGCTCGGCGAGCCCGCTGAGCGCACCCGGATAGCCCGGCACGAACGCGAGTGCCTCCCGGAAACGGATCTTCGCCTGGGCCGGCTTCCGCTCGGATAGGAGCAGATTGCCGGTGAGTGTGCGCGTCCACGCAGCCGGTTCGCCGACGCCGGCGGAGTCGATCGCGAGCTCCATGGCCTCGAGTGCACCCGGAAGGTCGCCGGTGAGCTCACGGGCGTACGAGATGCGGGCGTACGCACTCGCGGAGGGCCTCAGGGACGCCATTCGATCGAAGGCGGCAAAGGCCTGCCGATAGCGGCCCAGTTCGAGGTTGGCGTCGCCGATGAGGCCGTGGACGGCGGCAACGCCCGGCTCGAGCGCCTGCGCTCGCCGAGCGAGGACGAGCGATTCCTGAAAGCGGTGGCGCGACGCTGCGAGGGCCGAGAGGCCACGGACCGCAGAGGCGTTGCGCGGATCGATTTGAACCGCCTGCTGCAGCACCTTCGCCGCGCGGGGGTAGAGCGCCGGGTTGCCGCTGACGCGCGCCTGTTGTTGCAGCTCGAGGCCGCGAGTTGCAACTCGCTGCGCCTCGCCGGACGGCGCAGCCGTGGCATCGGTCTCGCGGAAGATTCCGCCTAGCAGCGTTGCGCCCGCAAGGGCGGCGACGATCGAGATGGCGGCAAGAAGCCTCATTGGTCTCCTATTGCGGTGGGAGGGCGCGCCGCAGCGAGCCCTCCCAGCGCGGTTGCATTACGGCTTCTGCTGACCCTTCGAGTTGGTGAAGCCACTGGCCGGGTCGGCCTGGTAGGGGAAGGACGCGAGCGCCGGGGTGTCGCCGGCGTTGACGCCGTCGCCGAGCTCGACCTTGTTCCCCTTGAGGAAGCCGGCCATCACCCGCTCGGCGATGTCGACGACGTCGTCGTCGAGCCGGCGGCCGTTCGGGAAGCCGCCGTTGTCGCCCGCGATCACGCCGAGCCGATTCTGCTTGTCCTTCGGCGTCACCGGGATCGAGTAGTTCAGCCGCAGCATGTCTGCGACCGTGTTACCGGTGAAGTTGAGGCCCTTGACACCGGTTCCGAAGACGGCGACGAGGTCGTCGCGATCGTCTTCCGGCGCGTTGACCTTGTAGAGGTCGTTCATCAGCTTCGCGAGGATCGGCTTCACGACCGGGCCTGCGAACTGCTTGTCGTTCACAGGCGCCGATCGGTTCCACACGTCCTTGAAGCGCGTCGGCACGACGACCTCGTTGACGAGCGGGTTGCCGATGCGCGACACCTGCGTCCAACCCTTCTTCACCTTGCCGTTGACCGTAACGTTCTGACGGTCGGTCGACGACCAGACACCGATCGTCGAACCCTTGGCGTTCAGCTCGGAGATCGGGATCTGCAGGGCGATCGAGTGCACGGCGTAGCCGGCGAAGAAGTCCTTGCCGCCACCGTTGGCGCCCGTGCCCTTGCGGAACGCGAGCAGGTCGAAGATCGCGCCGATGTCACCGAAGAACGCGTCGTCGCGCTGGCCTGCGAAGACCCGCGTGCCCTTCACGTTGACGACGGCCTTGGCGGCGAGGTCACGGTAGTTCGGCGTCGCCCGCGGCCCGATGTTGTTCGGGGGCGTCGAGGCCCACGTCAGCAGGGTCGTCTTCCCGTTGGCGGTCTTCGTCGCGGAGTACTTCTGGACCGTGTTGCCGAGGAACAGCGGTCCCGCGGTCCGCTGGAAGCGGAACCGGTAGGTGATGTCCGGGCGGGCATCGCCGTTCCGGTCGATGTAGATGTTGTATCGGGCGGACGGCGAGAACGTGTAGTAGTTCGGCCCGGCCGCCGGATCCTCGCCGGGGTTCCAGTTCGACACGACCGTGACGGAGTCCTGACGGTCGGGGCTCCGGAACGCGTAGAGGTCCGTGTTGTCCGCGCTCGGATCTTCCGAGATCAGCGGTGCTTCACGATGGCTGGAGGCTGTGCCGGCGCTCGGGCCGGAGCCGACGACCGCAGCGGCGAGCGCTGACATCGTGATTGCTCCGAGAGCGGCGGCCGCCAGTGCTGCCTTCTTCATTTCCCACACTCCTGC
>JACCQV010000697.1 GCA_013813945.1 Deltaproteobacteria bacterium
AGGAACATCATCAGGCTGTTCGAGAACGGAACGATCATCGCGATGCCGATGCCGAGCGGAGACGGGATGTACGCCTTCGCCGACTTGGATGCGTACTTCTCGAAGATCGTCAGGCCGACTCCGAACATGAAGCCGAGGGCGATCGCGATCTGCGACGAGAAATGCAGCTCGCCGATTCCGTCGACGAAGGCCTTCGAGACGTTCGCCCAGACGACACACGAGGGTGCGGGCCAATCATCGCTGCCGAGCACCGACGCATCGATCACGAGATCGAACATCGGAACGATCATCGCGGCGCCCGCGATCACCCCGAACAGCTGGGCGTAGACCTGGTGGCGTGGCTTCGCACCGAGGAGCCAGCCGGTCTTCAGCGTCGTCAGCAGATCCGCGGCGTGGAGCCCGATCCCGCCCGTGACGTTCGCCGACATGATGTTGCCGGTCAGGTTCCCCGGAGTGATCGCGCCGTAGATCATCTGGGTCACCGGGCCGAGCGCCTTGGTCGGAGTCACATCGGTCTCGCCGGTGACGCGCGACGCGATGAATCCCATCAGCACGGCGAGCGGGACCGCAAACACCGCGGCGTACACGGGGATGTCGAACATCAGGTACATCAGCGCGACGATCGGCGGCGTCAGGAACATGCAGCCGGCGGGGAACCACCACTCCGGTGCCTCCACCGCGCCGATGCCTTCGCCCTGGGTCATCCGCTTGCGCTTGTCGAACATCGCGCCGAGTCCGGTGAAGGCTCGGCCGAGCGCCTTGTAGTCGAGCGCGAACGAGGTCAGTCCGGCACCGACGAGAATCGCCGCTCCGGGCCACAGCGTCCACGCGATGATTCCGGTCGAGCTGACAGGCTTGCCGTCGATGACCTTCACGAGGCCATGCTCGAAGAGTCTGGGTGCGATCAACGCGAACGTGACGAAGCCACCGAGGAGCAGTGACCAGCCCGTCCGGAACGACATCAGCGCGCCGCCGCCCAGCAGCACGAGCTCGGTCTTGATCGCGAGCGACCACTTCATGAGGCCGTGCCCCATGATCTCGAAGCCTGGAGCCCACTGCGACGGGATCACCTTGAGCAGGTCGCGAAGGATCGTGAGGACACCCGCGAACACGCTCGACAGCAGCAGTGCGAGCCCCGCGCCCATCCCCTTGCCGGCGCTGACGGTATGGATCGTCCGGATCGTCTCCGCGGTCGCGGTGCCGGTCGGGAACGCGAGCGCTTCCTTGTTGATCAGCTGGCGCTTGATCGGGATCGCGACGAACACGCCGAGCGCGGCGATCAATGCGAACCAGACGATCATCCCGACCTGACTCGGACGCACGGTCGTGATCATCAGGAGTGCGCCGAACGCTGCGGCGTTGCCACCGGCGGTCATGTAGCCCGCACCGGAGGCCACCGTCGTCAGCGCGTTGTTCTCGAGGACGCCGAGCGGGCGACGGATGATGCGCAGCTTCTCGAGCGCCTTGAAGGTCGAGAACGCGAGGATGCAGGCCGTGAGCGTGACGCCGAGGCTCCATCCCGTCTTGAAGAAGACGTAGATGTTCGACAGGCACATCACGCCGCCGATCAAGATCCCGACGATGACCGCGCGCACCGTGAGGTTGGGCTCGTTCGGCTGATAGGTGTCCCGCAACCAGACGACCTCCGCGTCTTCGGTCGGTGGTAGCGGTGCGGTTTCTGGTTGCGTTCCCTGCGCCACGGACCGCGGACCTTAGCCGAAGACAGTCGTTGACGCTTCGCGGCATCGTGGGTTAAGTCGTCGCCCGTGCGTATCCATAGCTTGCTGATCGTGATGATGGTGGTGGCGGCGGCGGCGTGCGGATCCGCGGCGAGCAACAGCGGCGACGATGATCCGACGATCGACGCGCCGAACGGCTCGGTCGATGCGCCGGCGACGCCCGGCGGTGGCGCTCCCGGTAGCATGTGCTCGTGCGACGCGGACTGCGCCGACGATGGTTCCCATGACGGCGTCTGCATCTACGGCGTGTGCATGACCAAGGCGTCGGGCACGTGCGCTTCGGGTGGCTCGCAGTCCGAGTGCCCCACGGGTTCGCGGTGCTGGACCCTCGACGGTTCCGATGCGGGCCCGCTGTGCTGGCCCGATTGTGCCGCGCACACGTGCGGTACCAGCGGCATGTGCGACGCCGACGGTTCGTGCGGCCCCAAGACTGGCAGCAACTGCGATGCGACGTGCGGCACGGCATGCGCGTGCACGGAGACGTCGTGTGGAACCGGCAATCGCTGCGTCATGGGCGAGTGCGTCCCCGACGTGATGACCGGCGGCGCTCCCGGCGCAGGCCCCGGCCCGACCTGCGCTGCGCTCCCGGCGCGCGACTGCACCGGCGCCACCTGCGGCCAGCTCGTCTCGTTCAACCCGCGCACGAACACGGCGTGGGACGACTACCCGCTCAACGGCGAGACCGCAGCGAATCAGTACCGCAGCTACCTACGCAGGGATCTGATGATGCTCGTCGGCTACGCGACGTCGTTCACGGCGTGCAAGACCGTCGGCTGGACCACCGGCATCGGCGGCACACTCGGACTCGGCGACATGAGCGAGGCCAACGGCGCGATCCCCGGGACGTCGATCGGCAGCCCCGGTCACCCGGCCGGCACGCACGTCAACGGCAACGACATCGACCTCGCGTACTACCAGACCGGCACCGCCAATAACCGGCTGCGCCCGATCTGCGCGCACATGAACGGGACCGCCGACGCGTATCACTGCGTCGGGGCTCCGGACAAGCTCGACGTCTGGCGCACCGCGCTGTTCCTCGGCGCCGTGTTCGAGAGCCCGCGCACGCGCGTGATCGGCGTCGACGGCAAGGCCGGCCCGTTGATCCTCTCCGCGCTCGACACCCTCTGTGACAGCGGCTGGCTCTCCCAGACCGCGTGCACCAACGCAGTGCTCGCCTACGAGGTCACGAACATGGGCCAGGGTTGGTACCTGCATCACCATCACCACGCGCACATCAGCCTGAAGGGGCTCGCGAGCTTCCTTCCGGGCGACGACGGTTGCTTCGCCCCTGGTGGCTGCGCGACCTCGAACAGCAAATCGATTCCGCAGCTCCCGAGCCGCTTGCACCGCGTGCGTCCCGCCGCCGTTCAGTGACGCTCAGAACCCCCGAAAACGCGGTTCGCTCAAGCGGCCACCCGAATCGCGATCGTCTGACTATGTTGAATCACTCGAAGAACCCGATTCACGTGCAGTTGTCAGACGGATGAGGCAAGGTAGCCACCCTTATGGAGACCCAAAACATGACCACCAACGATTCAGAGACCGCCACGGGCGGCGCCGTTGGCCGCTACGCCGAGCTGCAAGCGCTCGTTGCTGGGATGGCCGCTGACTTCGAGAAGTTCTACAAGGACGGCAACAAGGCTGCCGGCACCCGCGTTCGCAATGCGATGCAGGAGCTCAAGGCCTTCGCGCAGACTGTCCGCAACGAGGTCACCGAGCTGAAGAACTCGACGACCAAGGAAACGGCATAAGCCATTCGCTGAGATTGCGCCCCCCAGGCGCGTGACGGGAGGCGTCCTCGCAGTAGGATGCCTGCCGCATGCGCCGCTCGTCGCTCTCTCTCATCATTGCTGTCACTACCGTTGGCTTTTTCGTTGCCTGGTTCGTTCCGGGCACGGCGGTGGCACAGGCGCCGGAGGGCGAACCTTCCGAACCGCCCGCTGCAGATCCGCCGCCTTCTCCGGTAGCGGATCCGGGTGGCGGCATGCCGGCGCTCCCGCCGCCCTCTGCCATTGAACCCGAGCCGCCGCGTGGTGCGGAGCCCGAGGTTGCGCCCGCCGATCGGCCGCCACCGGAGGGGCTGCGGCTCATGCTGTCGGACCTGACCGTGCTGCGCTTGAACCCGCTCGGGCTCGAGACGCGAGCACGGTTCGGGTTCCAGAAGCGGCTGTATGCGTCGGACAAGGCGATCACGCGCAACAACTTCGCGTTCGGAGGCCTCTACCCGAAGCTCAATCCGGCGAGCGCGCACCTTGGCCTCGGCGGTGAGATCCAGCCGGCATCGATCTTCAACCTGCGCGCGTTCGGAGAGGTCCAGAAGTACTTCGGCACCTTCGGGATGCTGCAATCGTTCCAGACCGCGAACGCAAACTACTCCGACCAGACGCTCAAGGATCTGCGCGACAGCTCGACCACGCCGCCGCAGACCGCGACGGTGCTCCACGCATCGATCCAGCCGCTGCTCCAGCTCAAGTTCGGGAACATCGCGGTCCGCGGCCTGTTCCAGTTCGACTACTGGGCGTTCAAGGTCCGCCCGGGTGACAACGTCGCGTACGAGGCAACGTTCGACACCCTGCTCCCGGACAATGGCTGGACGCTCTCGATCGACGCGGACGTTCTCTACACTGGCCGCAAGAACACCGCGATCGGCCTGCGCTACAGCCACGTTCGCCCGTTCTACCGGGACGAGCACTTCGCGAATGCCGCCGAGCACGAGGCCTACGACGGCGAGAACATGCACGATCGGCTCGGTCTGTTCGCCGCGTACACGCTCGCCGATGCGGGACCGTCGACGTTCAACAAGCCCACGGTGATCCTGATCGCGTCCTGGTATATCCAGCACCGCTGGCGCACCGGCGAGCCCGGCACGCTCGCTTCGGGCAACCGCTCCGAGGACTACACGAGCCGCGCGTTTCCGTACCTGCTCGTTGGCTTCGCGTTCGAATCCGATCTCCTCGCCACGAACTGAGCGAGCGCCGCGCCATGGATCGCAATCCCCAGGCCAAGGAGATGGCGGACGAGTCGATGGTGCGCAACCTCGCTGCGCAAGCCGACGCGATCTGGCCGCAGGAGGTCGCGTTCGTGCGCGCGCACGCGGTGCCCGCCGCAGCGGCGATCCTCGACGTGGGCTGCGGCACCGGCGAGATCACCTCGCGACTCGCCGGGGAGTTCCCGCGCGCGACGATCGTTGGCGTCGACATCATCGAGCCGCACCTCGCGCTCGCGCGCACGCGGTATCCCGAGCTCGCCGATCGCGTGACGTTCCGCGAGGCGGATGCCTTCGAGCTCCCGTTCGCCGCAGGCTCGTTCGATCTCGTCGTGTGCCGTCACATGCTGCAGGCGATCCCGCACCCCGAGCGCGTGCTCGCCGAGATGGTGCGGGTCGCGAAGCCGGGCGGCGTGCTCCACATCATTCCCGAGGACTACGACATGATCTTCGCGGCGCCCGCGCGCCTCGATATCGCCGCGTTCTGGCATGCGGGGCCGCGTGCATTCAGCGCAGCAACGGGCGTCGACCTCCACATCGGCCGCAACATCTACCATCACCTCCGCGCACTCCCCGTCGACGACATTCGCGTCGACTACGTCCACGTCGATACGCTGCGCGTACCGCGCGAGACGTTCGCCACGATCTTCGAGGCGTGGCGCGACGGCTTCACCGAGACCCTGGCGAAGCACCTCGGCTGGACCGAGGAGAAGGTCCGCGATCACTTCGAGGCCACCATCGAGTGCATCCGCCATCCGGATGCGTTCGCGCTCTGGCTCGTCCCGGTCGTGTCCGCACGCGTCCGTAGCGCGTGATAGCGTCGCGCGCGATGCAGCCTGAGTTCTGGAAGTCGCGATGGAGTGAAGGAAAGATCGGCTTTCACGAGGGCACGCCGAATCACTTCCTGACCCGCCATGCCGGGAGGATCGCGGACCGCAGGCGTGTGCTCGTACCGCTGTGCGGCAAGGCCGAGGATCTCGCGTTTCTCGCTGCACACGATCACGAGGTGATCGGGATCGAGCTCGTCGAGGACGCGGTGCGCGCGTTCTTCACGGAGCACGGCGCCACTCCGACGATCGTGCGCCGCGGCCCGGTCGCGATCTACACCGCAGACGCCATCACCATCATCGCGGGTGATCTGTTCACCGTCACCGAGGCCGACGTCGGCGCGATCGATGTGATCTACGACCGTGCGGCGATCATCGCGCTGCCGCCCGAGCTTCGCGCGCGTTACGTCGAACACCTCCACACTCTCGTTCCCGCTCGGACCACGTCGTTGCTGATCACGCTCGAGTACCCGCAAGACCAGCACGCGGGTCCACCGTTCTCGGTCCCCGAAGCCGAGGTCCGCGAGCTGTTCAGCTCCGCCGAGCTGATCGACGAGCGCCCCGCGACCGGCCCGGTCGCGAATGCGGGGCTGGCTGCGATCGAGCGCTGCTACCTCGCGACCGTGGGCTGAGAGCCATGAAGCAACACGCGCCGGCGACTGAACGTAACCGCGAGGCGATCCGCGAGGTCCTCGCTCGCGAGCTGCCAGAGACCGGCACCGTCCTCGAGATCGCGAGCGGGACCGGGCAGCATGCCGTCGCGTTCGCCAAGGCGTTGCCCGCACTCACCTGGCAGCCCACCGATCCCGATCCCACATCGCTCGCCAGCATCGCCGCGTGGCGCGACGACGCGGGGTTACCGAACCTGCGCGCGCCCGCGTTGCTCGACGTCACGCAGCTGCCGTGGCCCGTCGACCAGGCCGACGCCATGGTCTGCATCAACATGGTGCACATCGCGCCATGGGAGGCTGCACTCGCGCTGTTCGCGAATGCGGGAAATCTGCTCGCACAGGGCTCGCTGCTCTTCCTCTATGGCCCCTATCGCTTCGACGGCACGACCGCGCAATCGAACGAGGACTTCGATCGATCGCTGCGGTCGCGTGATCCGCGCTGGGGTGTGCGGGATGTTCGCGATCTCGGCGCCGCGGCGGCCGAGCACGGACTGGTGATGCGCGGTGTCGTTGCGATGCCGGCGAACAATCACTCGCTGCTGTTCCGTCGGGCCTGATCTGGCGGGTGCAACCGGGGGCGCCGGCCAGGGAGTGCGCCACCCCGGCGATCGGCCATGTGATCGCGATGACTTGCCGGTCCCGCCACCTGGCATCAACCGTGCTCGTGCTCACCTGGCCAGTCGACTCGCCCCCAAGGTGCCATGCGCAAGCTCCCTTCCCTCGCCTCCCTGATCGCCCTCAGTCTCGTTGCGTGTGCAACGACCGCCGGTGAAGAGACCGATGACCTCGACGTCGATGGCGACGGCAAGGCCGACGGCATCCTCATCGTCAAGAAGCGGCGCTCGATGACGGCGGTCAAGTGTCCCGCTGGAACCGCCAAGGCCAAGGTCGCGTTCTTCGATGCGGACTCCACGATCCGCGTCTCGAAGACCGGCGTCGTCACGGCCGTCAGCGCCACCGACGTCAACGTCCTTCCGTTCGCCGCCAAGGAGATCAAGCGCCTCGCTGGCGAGGGCTACGTGATCGCTGTTGTCTCGAACCAAGGCGGCGTCGGAACGAGTACGGCGAAGTTCACGATCGCCGAGAAAGCACTCGCCCTCGCGGTGTCCAAGCTGCGCAAGCAAGGGGCGCCGGTACACTACTTCGACTTCGCCGAGGCCTACGACAACTTCCGCAAGCCGGCCACCGGCATGGCCGACCTCCTCGACGACAAGATCACCACCAAGTGCGGTGAGGGCATCGACTTCTCCAAGTCATTCATGGTCGGCGACTCCGGCTACAAGACGAACGTCGACGGGCCGCACCCCGACGGTCGCCCAGCCGACGACTTCTCGAACACGGATCGTCTGTTCGCCGAGAACCTCGACATTCCGTTCCACGAGCCGACCGACTTCTTCCACTGGCGCGACTACGAGGTCTTCAACATCGCGAAGCCGTGGGAGCTGATGGAATTCCTCGACGCGATCGACGCCCGTGCCGAGGAGCTTCGCGCTGACGGCGACGAGGATGCGGCGACTGAGCTCGAGGACGAGGCTGCGTCCAACCGCGTAGTCAACCAGCTCTGATGCGAGTCGCCGGCCTCCTCGTGCTGGCGCTACTCGGCTGCAGCAAGTCGTCGTCGCAGGCACCCGACAAGGGAAGCGCCGTCGCGCCGGTCACGGTCGGCTCGGGCAGCGCCGATTGCAGCAAGCTCGACGCGCCGGTCAAGGCGATGTTCGAACGCATGGGCACGCAGATCTCCGGGATCGAGGCCGCGTTCGCCGATGGCGCCGACTGCAAGAAGCTCGAGTCGGCCCTCCGCGCGCTCGATACGCCGCGCTACATGGAGGACATGAAGGGCTTCGCTCTGCACATGAAGCCGCTGATGACGCCTGCGTGCGAGGGGTATCTCAACGAGCTCGGCAGCACGGGCGAGGCCACGTTCAAGGGCCGGTTCGAGAAGCTCCTGCCCGTCGCCAAGGCGGCCCACGAGCGTTGCACCGACGAGAGCGTACGCGCTGCGATCGGAGCGACGTTGCAGATGTTCATGCGCAGGAAGGGCTAGCGTCAATGCTGGTCAGTTGAGGTCGTTCGTGCACGTGCACGTGTCACGTGCTCGTACACGTCCACGATCATCGGCAAAGCTTGCTCAGCATGCCGACCACCCGGACCAAGAGCAGCTTGGCCGCAGCCAGGTCCGACGCCGGCACC
>JACCQV010000739.1 GCA_013813945.1 Deltaproteobacteria bacterium
GCCGGCGGTGGAGCTCGCAAGGTTCGGCGCCCCCGACGACGCCGGCGTGATGAAGTCGCAGGTCGTCGGCATGTTCTATGTGCTCTCGGGCGTGGTCGTTGCGATCTCCGATCCGAAGCAACGCAAAGGTGAATGGGATCTGTTCTGGATCGATCACCGCGGCTCGCGTGCGCTCACGTTCGCGATACCCGGCTTGTTGTATCCGTTCGGTCCCACTGCTGACGGCTCGTGGTGGGTGACCCAGGACTACGGGCAGCTGTGGCGAGTGCCACCCACGGGAGCACCGATCAAGCTGGAGCTCGGTTATGAGATCCCTGCCCTGCTGGGGCGCGGCGATCGGATGTGGGCGCTGAGCAACGAGGCCAACTTGTTGCTCGTGCTCGATCTCGCCGGCACGACGCTCCGCCGGATCTCGATACCCGCCGGGACGATCCGCGCGTTCAGCCCGGATGCAGTGGCCGTCAGCGAGCCGCGTGGTGCGAGCGTCACGCTTCCAGCTTCGAACGTCCGCTTCGTGCTTCCGGCGCCGCTGGGTGCCATCAAGGTCATGGCCAGCGAGCGTGACGGTGTGTTCGCGGTGCTCGCGCGGACCCGGAGCGCCGAACAGCTCGCCGTCGCGGTCTGGCAGGATCCGGTGCCCCGGGATCCAGCCGCGCTCCGCGCATACCTCGCGACGTTGACCAACGCGCAGCTCGAGCCGGGTTCCGATGCGCTGACATGGGCGGCGGCCGCTGCGCCCTGACGGGCCTGTGGTACGGTGCCCGCCGAGCTCATGTTTCGGATTCGTCAATCGTATCGGGAAGATGTCGAGCAAGTGCTCGCGGTGGCGGAGCACCTCGATACCGTCAATCTCCCGGCCGAGCGCGACCACATCGAAGGCATCCTCGAACGATCCGAGAAATCCTTTGCTGCCGAGGTCCCCGTCGTCGAACGCGAGTTCCTGTTCGTGCTCGAGGATCTCGCCAAGAAGCAGATCATCGGAACCTCGATCATCTACGCGCAGCACGGCACCAAGCGCGCCCCTCACATCTTCTTCCGCGTCGAGAACGACGAGCGCTACTCGGTCACCCTCGACAAGCACTTCATTCACCAGACGCTGCGGATTGGCTACAACTACGACGGCCCGACGGAGATCGGCGGGCTCATCCTGTTGCCCGAGTACCGGCGCACCGCGGAGGGGCTCGGCAAGGCGCTGTCCTACGTGCGGTTCCTGTTCATGCGGATGCACCGCCCGCTGTTTCGCGCCAACGTCCTGTCCGAGCTGTTGCCTCCGCTCGAGCCCGACGGCACGTCGAAGCTGTGGGAGGCACTCGGCCGCAAGTTCACGAACCTGTCGTATCAGGAAGCGGATCTGCTCTCGAAGGACAACAAGGAGTTCATCCATGCGCTGTTCCCGGATGATCCGATTCACACGGAGCTGCTGCCCGACGATGTGCAGAAGCTGATCGGTCAGGTCGGTCCGGACACGCGCGCGGTCGAGTCGATGCTTCGCCGGATCGGGTTCGACTACGCGCGCCAGATCGATCCATTCGATGGAGGCCCGCACTTCGTGGCCAAGACCGATGACATCTCGATCATCCGAGATGCGCTCGAGGTCACCGTGAAGATCGTCGCCGAGGCTGACGGCGAGCGGCCGTGGGCCGTCATCGCAGTGCAGACGTCGAACACGCGCCCGCAGTTCCGCGCGATCCCGAGCCGCGTGATCCCGATGGACGGCGCGAGCGTCGGGATCACCGACGATGCCCGCCAGCGCCTCGGGATCGAGGACGGCCAGAAGGTATGGCTCTGCTACGGCTGATGCTGGTCGCGCTGACTGCATGTGGTCAGGCAGGCGCCCAGCCGAGCGCGGCGTCAGGGTTGACGCCGCCGGCGGGCTGGATCGCGATCCCCGAGATCGCGACCGCGGCTGCGACCGCCGCGAAGGGTGATGGCGTCACGGTCGATGGTGCCGAAGCGTGGGGCGATCCGGCGCGCGGCTGTTACGGCGTCTGGCTCGCGCTGCACGGCGCCGGGATCTCTGCAGAGCAAGTGCTCGCGGGGCTCGCGAGCCAGCCGATCACGACGCGCGACGTCGTCAAGCCGGAGTCCGGGGACGGCATCATCGCGCTGGGTTTCGAGACGACCGCAGCGCCGGGCTCGACCGTGCGCGGCAGCTATCGCGGCCGGCTCCGCGCACGGATCGCTGCCGGCAAGATCACCGCGCTCGCGTGCTTCGCGAACGAGCGCGAGCCGAGCGCGTGCGCCGGCGCGTGTACGACGTTGCTTGGAGGCCTGCCGTGATGCGCAGCGCGTTGGTGGCCGCGGCGCTGCTCGCCAGTACGCCAGTGGCCGCCGACCGGAACATCCCGGCGAGCTGGACACCCGACCTCGCGGCCAACGCTGATCTGTCGCGCAAGGCCGAGACCGCGCGGTATGGCGGGCTGCCTCCGAGCCTCGTGGCGGTCACCGCGTACACGGTTCCGACGGGAGGGTCGCTGTACGTCACGTGGACCGTGGTGAAGGCGACTGTTGCCGAGCGCGGGCCGGTCGCCAACGACATGCTGCTCGACATCCGCGAGAGCGCCGCGCGCCAGTCCGGCGCACAGATCGAATCGTCCGAACAGCACGTCGACAGCGCGGCCAAGCACCTCGAATCCTCGATCACGTGGAGCGATCCAGCGACAGGGCTCCGGCAGCACGCACGCACCGTCGTGGTCGCCGACGGCGAGCGCGTCATGGCGAAGACCGGCGAGTGCATCTTTCCGATCACAGCGCCCGCCGATGTCACGAAGGTCTGCAAGACCGTCCTCGCCGCACTCGACCCGGACATCCAGCCGAGCGATCGCCTCGCGCTCGCGATCGTCGCGGCGGACCACCCCGTGGCGGCCGACGACGCCGCGTCGGCGCCGACCCCCACCGGCCCATCGCGGATGACCGAGCAGCCGCGCCTCGACGACGGCGGGCGCACCGGCATGGCGCCGATGACGATCTCGCCGGCAAAGCGCGAGATCGATCGCCGCCCGCTCTTCCTCGGCGGTGGCATCGTGCTCCTCGCCGCCGTGTTCTGGTGGAACCGCCGCCGTCGCGATCGGTTCGACCGTGAAGAGGACGGCTCCCCCCCCGCCGTCACCGAGCCGGAGCCGAGCTCCGGCGATGACGACGCCGATGATCTGCAGGCCGCCGCACGAGGCCCAGCACCAAAGGACGAGCCATGACCGATGAAGCTCCGAACCCGGCCGGGGATCCGATCCTCATCATCGACGACGAGAAGAACATCCGGCGCACGTTGCGGATGGTCCTCGAGAGCGAAGGTCACGTGGTCCACGAGGCGGGCTCGATCGCGGAGGCGATGATCGTGCTCGATCGCGACGCCGTCGATCTGATCCTGCTCGACGTCAAGCTCGGCGATGACAACGGGCTCGAGCTCCTGCGCACGCTCAAGTCGCGTGGCGAGGACGGCATGTCATCGCGGACGTCGGAGATCCCGGTCGTCATGATCTCGGGCCACGCGACGATCGAGGACGCGGTCCAGGCCACCCGCCTCGGTGCGTTCGACTTCATGGAGAAGCCGCTCGACCGCAATCGCGTTGTGGTCACGGCGCGCAACGCACTCGAACGACGACGGATGTGGCGCGAGGTCCACGACCTCCGGCGCGCCGTCGACGCGAGGTACGAGCTGATGGGCAACACGCCCGTGATGCAGGAGCTCCGCCGCCAGATCGCGAAGGTCGCACCAACGCGCAGCCGCGTGCTCGTCACCGGCGAGAGCGGCACGGGCAAGGAGCTGATCGCGCGCGCGATCCACCGCAACAGCTCGGTCAGCGCCGGAACGTTCGTCAAGGTCAACTGCGCGGCGATCCCGCCGGAGCTGATCGAGAGCGAGCTGTTCGGGCACGAACGCGGTGCGTTCACCGGTGCGATCGCGAAGAAGCGCGGTCTGTTCGAGGTCGCGGATGGTGGAACCATCTTCCTCGACGAGATCGGAGACATGGCGCTGTCCGCGCAGGCCAAGGTCCTCCGCGTGTTGCAGACCGGCGAGTTCACGCGTGTCGGCGGCGAGAAGAGCCTGCGGACCGACTGCCGCGTGGTCGCTGCCACGAATCGCGATCTCGAGCAGATGGTCAAGGACGGCCAGTTCCGCGAGGATCTGTTCTTCCGCCTCAACGTCGTTCCGATCCGCTCGCCCGAGCTCAAGGAGCGTGCGGACGATGTGCCCCTGCTGGTCGAGTCGTTCGTCCGCGAGTGCTGCGACGAGAATGGTCTCGGCTACAAGCCGGTCGACGAGCCCGTGATCGAGCGGCTCAAGCAGTACGAGTGGCCCGGCAACGTCCGCGAGCTGCGCAACGTCGTCGAGCGCCTGGTGATCATGTCCGACGAGGTGATTCGCGAGAAGGATCTGCCGCCCTACCTCGGCGGACCGCGCAGTGGTGGACCGCGTCAAACGGGCCCGCAGACGGCGATCCTCGACCTCGGGCGCTATGCCGGCAAGAGCCTCCGGGAGTTCCGGGAAGAGGTCGAGTCCGAATATATTCGTATCCGTCTGGCGGAGTTCGAGTGGAATATCTCGCGCACCGCACAGGCGCTCGGCATCGAGCGAACGAACCTTCACAAGAAACTACGCGCTCTCGGCATCCATCGCGGCGAGGGCACCGGAGGAACAGATCATGAATAAGCTCGCAATCGTCGTGTTCGGACTCGGCGTGATCGGCAGTGGCGCATGCGGCAAGAAAGGTGGCGGCGGCGAAGCCGGCACCGGGCTCGCGATCGACCCCGCCGCCGTGAACTCGCTCGTCCCGGCACCTCTCAAGGACAAGCTCGTGTTCGAGAAGCGCGAGATCGTGATCGAGCGCGGTCGCGACAAGACGACGTACACGCTCGCGGCGCCCAAGGGCTGGACGCAGGGCATGAAGGGGTTCGGCAGCCTCGACGCGCCGAAGGACTCCGACCTGGGCTTCTTCACGAAGTTCGCCGTCGGCTCCAACTGCGACGGCAAGTGCGAGAAGAAGGACTGGGAGAAGATCTCCGACAAGGTGAACTTCGAGCCGCTCGCCAAGGGCAAGGTCCTCAAGGACGTCAAGGGCAAGGGCAACCGCCTGATGGTCGCCGAGGGAGACGCCGGCATGAACACGACCAACATCGTGTTCGCGTGGTGGACCGAGGGTGCGGACTCCTACCGCACGTGCACGGCGACGCTCGACGAGTCGGTCAAGGACGCGGCACC
>JACCQV010000767.1 GCA_013813945.1 Deltaproteobacteria bacterium
GTCATGCTCTGGCGCAGCATCCAGCCGCGGAGGTGAGCGAGTGCGCGGCGTCGGCGTCGGCCCCAGACGAACAGCAAGATGCCGAGTCGTGACAGGCCGTAGACGATCGCGCACGCGATCACGACGAGGACGAGCCAGAGGAAGTGGAGGACGTTACCGGGCCAACGCAGCACTGCTCCGCGATGGTGCCACGGAAGGATGCGCGCCATGGAGACATGTGGCGCGGGGGCGCGGGATCGCGAGAGTGTTTCGAGGGGTTGACGCGATGGGCGGCGGCCTCGTCCTTGCGAGAGAGGGCGAGCACATGGACACCTTCAAGGCTGACATCGAGGAAATCCGGCGGCGCGCGATCGACAAGATGGGGGACGGCGCCGTCACCGCCTTCTACAAGGCCGATCGAGAGAAGGTCGTCGAGGTCCTCAACGAGGTGCTCGCGACCGAGACGGTCTGCACGCTGCGCTATCGCAATCACTACTTCATGGCGACCGGTATCCATGCATCGGGAGTCGAGGCGGAGTTTCTCGAGCACGCGAACGACGAGCAGCAGCATGCCGATCGGGTCGCGAAGCGGATCACCGAGCTCGGTGGCACGCCGAACTTGAACCCCGAGGGGCTCGCGACGCGCAGCCACGCGCAATACGGAACGGCAGAGACGCTCCAGGAGATGATCCAGGAGGACCTGGTGTCGGAGCGGATCGCAGTTGCGACGTATTCTGAGATCATTCGCTGGCTCGGCAACGATGATCCGACCACGCGGCGGATGATGGAGGATCTGCTGGCACGCGAGGAGGAGCACGCGGACGACATGGCCAAGCTCCTGACCCGCGTGGGCAGATTGTAAGGTAGCTTCGGCGCCGTCGATGGCAGTTGTACCTTCCGACCACGACATCATCATGGCGCTCGGGGAAGACCTCCCCGTTGGAATCTGGGTCGCTCGCGCACCAGGCGGTGAAGAGGTCTACGCCAACCGCACGTTCGCGCAGATCATGGGCACCGGCCTCGTCGAGACGCAGCTCGGTCACTACTCGGTGCCATACGGCATCTACGGGCGCGACGGCAGCCGCTATCCCGAAGGGGAGATGCCGTTCGTCCGAGCGTTGCGCGAGAAGTGCGTGGTGGTCGCCGACGACATCACGATCCGGCGACCCGACGGCACGCAGGTCGACGTTCGGACGTACGCGCGGCCCGTGTTCGATCCGTCCGGTGAGGCGATCACACATGTGATCATCGCGTTCTTCGACATCACCCGCGAGGTGGCGGCGGAGCAGGCGCGCGCCGAAAGCGAGCAGCGGCTCGCGCGTGCGCAGCGACTCGAGGCGATCGGGACGCTCGCCGGCGGGATTGCCCACGACTTCAACAATCTGATCTTCGGGGTCAAGCTGATCGCGGCCGAGCTCGCGACCGAGGAGAGCGATCCGCGACGGCGAGCATCGCTGGCGCTGATCGATGACATCACCGAGCGGTCCGCAGCGTTGACGCGATCGCTGCTGGGGTTCGCGCGTCGCGGCAAGCATCGGGCGATGGCGGTCGGGCTGTCCGACGTCGTCGCGTCGATGGCGGAGCTGTTGCGCCGAACGGCGGTAGGGGCGGCGATCGAGCTCGAGCTCGAGGCACGTGATCGCGGCGTGGTGGTCGGCGATCAATCGCAGCTCGAGCAGGTGATCATGAACCTGGTCGGGAATGCGCGCGATGCCATCGCGGGCGCGGGACACATCGTCGTGCGAACGCGCGACGCGGAGCTCGGAGCAGGGTCGTACGTCGTGCTCGAGGTCTGTGATGACGGTCCGGGGATCGCGCCGGAGATCCGCGAGCACGTGTTCGAGCCGTACTTCACGACCAAGAACAAGGGACCCGATCGCGGAACCGGGCTCGGACTCGCGACCGTGTACGGCATCGTCGAGCTGCATCACGGCATCATCGAGATCGACCAGGGGCTCGACGGTCGCGGGACGACGTTCCGCGTGATGCTGCCGGGGGCCAAGCTGCCCGCGGAACCGATCGTCGCGGCGTCGACGACTCGTGCGCCCCAGTCGGGCACCGGGCTCGTGCTGGTCGTCGACGATGACCTGATCGTGCGTGGCGCTGTCACGCGAACGCTCGACCTCCTCGGCTACCAGACGCTCGAGGCCGGCAGCGGAGCAGAGGCCGTCACGTTGTATCGCGAGCATCTCGGGGTGATCGCGGCCGTGGTGCTCGACATGGTGATGCCGGGGATGAGCGGTCGCGCGACGTATGTCGCGTTGCGCGAGATCGATCCGGAGGTTCGCGTGCTCCTGGTGTCGGGGTACGCAATGAACGACGAGGTGCAGGCGATCCTCGATCTCGGCGTAAGGAGCTATCTGGCAAAGCCGCATACCGTCGAGCAGCTCGCCGAAGCACTGGTCCTGCTCACGGCGCCGTCGGCGAAGTGACGAGCGTCAGCGGCGTTTGGTCCGCGGCGCGCGGCGCTTGAGGGCCTTCTTCGTCGCCTTCGCTCGTCGAGGATCGGGCTTCCTGCGGCGTGAGGCGGCGACGCGATCGCGACGTGCCTTCTTCTTGGTCGTGTCGACTCCGGTGTGTTTCTCGGGGATCGGAATGCCAGCGCGCCGTGCCTTGGCGTCGATCGCGACAGCTTGTTCCGCCGACACCGGACCGTGGTCGCCCGGGCGTGCCCGCGTGGTCTTGGCTCTGGCCATGACCTGAGCCTACGGATCAATTCGCTCGAGGTCAGCCCAGATCGGCTTGTGGTCAGAGCGACCGCCTTCGACGATGTCCGCCGCGACCGCGACAAAGTGCGCGTCGTGGAGCAGGTGGTCGAGCTGGAAGCGAAGGGTGATGCCGCCGCTGATCGGCCACGACCACGTTGGATCGTCGCCGCGATGCGTGGCGATCGCGTCGGCGAAGCCGCGGTCGGTGAGGTGGCGCATGGCGAGCCCGTCACCGTCCTCGTTGAAGTCGCCGGCGATCAGGGTGGGCAGCTTCTTGTCGAGCGACTCGAGGTGATACTGGAGCTCCTGCAGGCGAACCTCGCGCGTTGACCAGAAGCCGACGACCCAGCTACCGCCGTCGCTCATCGGAGGGCGCAGGTGGAGGTTCAGGATCTGGATGCGGCCGAGTGGCGTGTCGAGCACGATCCGCCACGCGATGAACGGACCGGCGACCGCGGGGAGCTCGTCGAGCGCGATGATCGGAAACCGCGACAGGATCCCGAAGCCACTCGCCGGCCACCCCGAAGGCGAGCGGAACCGGCGATGTAGAAACCGTGTGCCGAGTGCAGCGACGAGCGCGCGCTCCCAGACCTCGTTGGTCTCCTGGAGGACCACGATGTCGGGGTTCGCACCGGCGAGCGCAGCGATCGACGGAGGATCACCGGCAATGCCGAAGTTCACGTTGTAGCTCATCACCCGGATCTGTCCCGCGGCCGGCTGCGTTGGAGGCAGCGGGCGCAGGCGATCGGAACCACACGCGGTGGGGGCCACGATGAGGACGACGAGAGCGAACCGCACGAAGCTTGGAGTGTGAAAGCTCGGCGAGGGTGGCCTGCGATCGGTGTACTTGCCAGAGTCTGCCGGCGCCGGCGCAACCATCCGCGGCTCGCCCTACAGCGGCGAGCCGGCGGTCGGGCCGAGCATCGCGCGGCGAACGACCGGGTCGGGCGCGCACGCGTAGGACAGCACGGTGTCGTGGAAGTCGCGAAGCGTCTTGCCCGGGTTCGCCTTCATCCAGTCGGCGCGGAGGTTGCGGAACATCAGCTTGCCGACGGTGTATGCGAGGTACATCGGGTCGAACGTGCCGCGTACCGCCTGCTGGCGTGCGTTGCCTGCGTCGACGAAGCCCTTGTCTGCGAACAGCTGCGTTGCCTGCTCGACGGTCATGCCGCCCGTGTGCAGCCCGATCGTCGCGACGAAGCGTGCGTTTCGAAGCAGGGCCTCCTTGAGCATGCCGATCCGCATCTGGGGCGTCTGCCCGGCGATGCCCGCGTCGTACATCATCTCCTCGGTGTAGTGCGCCCAGCCCTCCGAGCTGGAGTACGTGCAGAACGACTGCAAGATCCGCGACGGGTTCTGGCGGATGTGAAGGCGGTGCAGGAAGTGGCCCGGATAGACCTCGTGGATCGTCGTGAACAGCAGATCCGCAGTCGGCGGCAGGTACGCGAGTCGCTCGGCCTCGGGCCACGACGGATCCGGCGGCGAGATGTAATAGAAGCTCGGCAGCTTCGTGGTCTCGAACGGGCCGGGCGCGTCGAGGAACGCGGAGTTCCAGCGCTGAAAGGGTGGCGTCTCACGGACCAGCGCGAGCTCGTCACTCGGGATGGACACGAGCTGGTTGTCGACGATGAACTGGCGCGCGGTCGTGGTCTGCTGGGTCGCGACGTCGAGCACGGTGGCCGGCGTGGGGCGGTCGGCCGCCATCGCGGCGACGACTTCCTTGGTGGTGCGCTTCGGATCGATCGCGCGTGCGGCCTCGTCGAGAGCGGCGAGGTTTCTGCGCTGGTCGGCTTCGGCGATCGCCGTGAGGCGGCCGAGATCGATCTCGACACCCTGGGTGTCGGCGAGCATGCGGAGGAACTTGGTCGTCCCGAGGGCGAAGGTCTGCGAACCCGTCGCCTGCTGCCTGGTGAGCCACGCGACGTGCTCGGCGAGTGCGCCCTTGCAGGTGTCGAGTGCGGGATCGATCTCGGCCTGGTTCGCGAGCGGCAAGGTCACCGCCGCGAAGTAGGTGCGGATGTCCTTGTCGGCAAACTCGAGGTGGCCCTTGGCCTGGAGGAGCGCGGTATCGAGCCACGGCCGCGGCATCGGCGGGACGAGGTTCGTGCGTGCCTGCGCGAGAAACGCGGGGAGCGCGGTGCACAGCTTGATCACAGCCGCGGCGCGCGTGTTCGCCGGCGCGTAGTCGCGGATGATGTACGCGTCGAGGTTGATCTTCGACAGGTAGCTCATCGGGTTCGTGCGGTAGACGTCGAGGTCGACGAGGCTGAACAGGCGGTTGCGCAACTCGATCAGAAGGACGTCGCGTTCGACGTGCTGCGCCGGCGTCATCTTCGTCGTGTCGAACCGGATCAACGCATCGCGGTCTCGCTCCAGCAGCTTCGTCTGATCGGCGATTCCCGCGGGGGTCAGGTCGGGGAGGAGACCGTCATACTTGTGGAGGCCCGCGGAGACGCCCTCGGCCGGATCGCTGCGGTAGATGTGATTCGCGACAAAGGACGCCAGGTCCGCGAAGCTTGTCGGGACATCATCGGAGACGATCACCGATGTCTTCGGGCCGGGCGCCGAACATCCGATCGCGAGCACGAGCAACAGACTGCGCTGCATGGCGCGCAGCATACGCGTCCGCCGGGTGGACCGCCCGTCCGGCGCGCGGCCGGACACCGACGGCCCGAGAAAATGATTACAACGAGCTAGCGGCGGCACACCGTGTGCGATGGGGCGCTCCATGCGCTTCGCTCTTCTCGTTGTCATGTGTGTGACCTCTGGCTGTCTCGACGAGCTTCCCGATGATCCGACACCGCCCGCGGCGCGGGTCGTGACGTCGTGGGATCCGCGGCTGTGCCGCGATCCGCGGCAACGCGTGGTGGTCGAGCTCGAGGATGACGACGGGTTCGCGATGTCATCGTCCGCCGGGTGCGTGATCGGCGGGTTGACGATCGATGCGCGCAAGTGGGGCTTCTACTCGGGCGTCGTCTACTCGTGGATGCTCGGCGAACCGATGCGCGCGGTGATGCGGGTCACCCTCGCGGTCGACGCGCCGGTGATTCG
>JACCQV010000123.1 GCA_013813945.1 Deltaproteobacteria bacterium
CGAACCCCGCCCCTGTTTGCGAGCTCACGACGAGCAGTTGTCGGCAGTGCACTCTGGATGATGAGTGCTCGAGTCGAGTCTGCAACCCCGACACGGGCGCATGCGTGGCCGAGAACTCTGTCATCTACGCCGCGCCAGGCGGCGCAGGACAATGCTCGGTCGCCCAGCCGTGCTCGCTCACAGCTGCGATCCAGCTCGCTGCGCAGACTGTTCCAACCCCGACGATACGGATGCTGCCGGGTGTCTACACGACCTCGTTCTTGATGACGAGCACGAGTACCCTGCATGTGGTTGCGACGGGTGCGATCCTCTCTCCGACGACGACAGCAATCGAGATCTCCAATGGAGCCATCGTCAGCATGCGCGGGCTTGCGGTCGTGCACCCCAAGGCGGCAGCGTGCAGCAGTTCTACTGGTCCGGTCCCCTCCTTGCTTCTGAGAGACGTCTCGATCACGGCCATGGGAAATGGAAACGCATCACTGATCGATGTCGGCCGGTGCAAGGTCCAGGTGTCCGCATCCGACCTCGCGCTATCCTCCAGCGACATTGCGTTTTTTCTTACCGACGACGCTGTGCTCGACCTGGATCGTGTTCATCTTCACGGAAACCTGTCGGCCCACGCGATCGGCACGTTTGGCAGTCGCAACACGATCAACATCACGAATTCGCTTCTCGTGGATGTCGGGTTCAGCATGCAGCCAGCGGATACGGGGCCGCCCGGTACCCGACTGACCGTCGCTTCGAGCACCTTCGTCTATCGAAACAGTTTTCTGAACCTGGGCTGCGAGCTAACCGCTCCCTCGTATGTCGCTCGCTACGAGAACACAATCCTTGCGCCGCTCGGTGCATTCGATGCGGTGCGCGGTACGAATTGCACCTTCTCGAACACGCTGATCTCCGTCCAAACAACGCCCCCTCCTGGAACGTTCGTCGCCGATCCGCAGTTTGTGGACCCGATGGGCCGCAACTTCCACCTGAAGGCGATCAGTCCTGCCGTCGACCTGGCGGTACCCTCGATCTTCGGCCTCGCCTCGACCGGCGACCTCGACGGAACTCCTCGCCCGCAGGGTTCAGCGCCCGACATCGGGGCCTACGAGTACAAGCCCTAGAGCATCGATCGGTTTGGTGGCTTCGTAGGATCGTCGGTTAACCGGGTCGAACATCGCTGCAGGCTCGTGCCGGAGGACTGCGCGGCGAGACACGTCGACACGCGCTCGCGTGGGGCGTAACCGCGTCGATTCGCGACCACTGCACGTAGAACGCGTGGCTTCCGCAGCGCTCCGGAGGGTCGGGGCGCACGCGATTGCTGCCGACGCGGCGCCTGCCCACCGCGGGTCCATCGTGCACGGGATGGTGCGTCATCCCCACGCACGACCACCTCGCCGCGACTCATCCACGAAGGGCGGAGCTGTGGGTTTGTGGACAGCCGCGCCATGGGAGGCGCGCCTGCCCACAAGCCCCACAGCACGAGCCAACGTTCCACGCGAGGCGACGTTCACCCATTGGCTCCTGTCCGGTGACCGGACATCGAGTACTGCCGACAAGAAATCGTGTCGTCGCTACGTCGTCGCGGCGTTCATGTCGCTTTTTGCTTGACGGACCGGAGGGTGCTCGCGCGCCTCACCGACGAGGAATGTCGATTTCTTGGTCGAGCACGCCCTGTCGTTCGCGATCCGCCATGATCCTGCTCGCGATCGATCGTCCTCGGGTCGCGGGCGTTTCGTGCGCGCTGAGCGGAGCCCAGAGCCTCCGAAATCTCGGTGGTAGATAGAGAGTGCGCGTTCGGACCACGCGCACCGGAGGTCGTGATGCTCGACAGTGCAACCAGTTCCCAGCTCTCGACGCAGCTCGAAGACGCGTACGCCGCCACGTGCCGCGAGCGCGACTGGATCACGCTGCACGACCAGATCGTCTCGGTCGGCACGCAGATCGTCGCGCTCGAAGCGCGCGAGGTGGACCTCTTGCTCGAGGCCGAGGAGACCCGGCTCTACAAGCGCATGGGGTTCCCGTCGATCTATCCGTACATCGAGGCCGTGCTCGGTCACAGCCACCACGTGGCCACCGAGCGGATGCG
>JACCQV010000076.1 GCA_013813945.1 Deltaproteobacteria bacterium
GCTACAGCCTGTGCTTCGGCTCCAGCTGGCACGGGGTGATCGGCGGGTTCGACTTCATCGGCCTCGAGGGCGTCGGCATGGAAGCCGCGGGCGCGACGAACGCCGCCGCTTCGAGCTCGGTGCCGCACCTCGCTTTCATGATCTACCAGTGCATGTTCGCGGTGATCGCGCCGGCGCTGATCTCCGGCGCGTATGCCGAGCGCATGAAGTTCTCCGCCTACGCACTGTTCACCGTGTTGTGGGCGACGTTCGTCTACGATCCGATCGCGCACTGGTCGTGGGGCGCCGGCGGCTGGCTGCTCGAGCTCGGCGCGATCGACTTCGCGGGCGGCACGGTCGTCCACCTGTCCTCGGGAATCTCGGCGCTCGTCGTCGCGCTCGTCCTCGGCAAGCGCAAGGGCTACCCGACGACGCGTCACCCACCCCATGACCTGACGATGACGGTGCTCGGAGCGGGCATCCTGTGGTTCGGCTGGTTCGGCTTCAACGCCGGGTCGGCAACGCTCTCGGACGGGCGCGCCGCCCTCGCGCTCGCGAATACACACCTCGCTGCCGCGGCCGGCGCACTGATGTGGTGTCTCGTCGAAGGCGCGCGGATCAAGAAGGCCACGATGCTCGGCGCTGCATCCGGCATCGTCGCGGGTCTCGTCGCGATCACGCCTGCCGCCGGTTTCGTCTCGCCGATGGCGGCGATCGTGATCGGCGCGGCGGCTGGTGGCATCTGCTACGGCGCGGTCCTCATGAAGTCCCGGCTCGGTTATGACGATGCGCTCGACGCGTTCGGCGTGCACGGCATCGGCGGAGCGACCGGTGCGCTCCTGACCGGCGTGTTCGCGCGTGCCGCCTTCGGTGGCAACTCCGGCGGCCTCGAGTTGCTCGGCAAGCAGGCGATCGCGATCGGAGCCGCGGGCGCGTGGTCGGCGTTTGTCACGTTCGTCCTTCTCAAGGGCATCGACCTCGTCATTGGACTACGCGTCGATCAGGAGACGGAGCACGACGGTCTCGACGGCACGCTCCACGGCGAGTCCGCCTACGGAAGTCCGAGCTCGGCGGCACACGGGAGCTGACGGACGCCCTTCCGCTATCACGGATATCAGGTATACTGGGCGCGTTTTGAGCCTGGTGAAGCAGAAGAAGCCCGCCTCCAAGAGGACCGCTGACGAGGCCGTGACTGCGGTTTCTCCGCCGGCTCCAGCCGAGGTATCGAACGCGCCCGGCGCCGCAGAGCAGCAGACCGATCTCGCACCGGTCGTCGGCTCGAACCTGCGTCGCCTGCGCACCCGACGCGGCCTGTCCCTCGAGCGCCTGGCCCAGCTCTCGGGCGTGTCGCGCGCGATGCTCGGGCAGATCGAGCTCGGCCAGTCGGCTCCGACGATCAACGTCCTGTGGAAGATCGCCCGCGCTCTCGAGGTGACCTTCTCCGCGCTGATCAGCGCGCGGACGCAGTCAGGCGCGCTCGTACTTCGGTCCTCGGAGTCGAAGATCCTCACGAGCAAGGACCGCAGCTTCAGCTCGCGCGCCTTGTTCCCGTTCGATGAGCCGCGACGCGTCGAGTTCTACGAGCTGCGACTCGCGCCCGGCAGTATCGAAGACGCGGACGCACATCCGCCAGGCACGTCCGAGAATCTCGTCGTCACCGCCGGCGCGATCGAGATCGATGTGGCGGGCGACACCCATCGGCTCGAGGCCGGTGACTCGATCCTGTTCGAGGCGGATACGCCGCATGCGTACCGGAATTCCGGACGCGTCGAGTCGGTGATGTACCTCGTGATGACGTACGCCGAAGAGATCGGGTAGCGCTCCCGCTACGCGGTGTGCTGGCGGATGAACGCGATCGCCCGCGACCATGCCAGCGTCGCGGCCTCCGCGTCGTAGACCTCGGGACGGCTCTCGTTGCAGAACGCGTGCTTCGCCTCGTAGACGTGGAGCTCCATCGGGACCTTCAGCGAGTCCCTGATCCACTCCGCGCCGGCCACCGTGGCCCAGTCGTCCTGCCGCGCGAAGTGCGCCTGCACCGGCGCGTCGACCTTCGACCAGTCCAGCGCGCCCGGCAACCCGTAGAACGGGACCGTGCACGCCAGCCCGCGGATGTTGACCGCCGCGGAGAATGTGAGCGCGCCGCCCATACAGTAGCCGGTCACGGCGACCTTGCCGGTGCAGCGGGCGTGCGCCTTCAGCTCTGCGACCGCCGTGGCGATCTGCTCCACGGCCTTGCCCCAGTCGAGCGCCTTCATCAACGCGCCTGCTTCCGCGGAGTCCTTGGTGACCTTGCCGTCATAGAGGTCGACGACGCGCGCGCACATCCCTGCGTGGGCGAACCGCTTCGCGATGCCCTGGATCTGCTCGTTGACGCCCCAGTACTCGTGGAGGATCACGACGCCAGGATGCATGCCATCACCAGCCGGTAGCTCGAGTACTTGTCCCATGCCGTGTTTATACTGCGCGCCATGTCGGGACCGAAAGGCGCACGGGGACGCAGGTTCGAAGGAGCCCTCGATCCAATCGCGGCGCAGCTCAATGCATCGATCGACTTCGACCAGCGGCTTCTCCCGCACGACGTCGCGGGATCGATCGCGCATGCCCAGATGCTGGCCGCTCGTGGGCTCATCACCGGCGCCGATGCGAAGCTGATCGTCGAGGGGCTTCGCCGGGTCGAGGCGAAGCTCGCCTCCGGAGAGCTGCCGTGGGACGCCGCCCTCGAGGACGTCCACATGAATGTCGAGGCTCGGCTGATCGAGGATATCGGAGACGCCGGCCGCCGCCTGCACACCGGGCGAAGCCGCAACGATCAGGTCGCGACGGATCTGCGACTCTATGCGCGTGCCGCCGCGGCGCAGATCGTCACCGCGATCGACGACCTCCGTCGCGCGTTCCTCGCGCAAGCGCGCGCGCACGTCGATACGCTGATGCCGGGCTACACGCACTTTCAGCGCGCGCAGCCGGTGCGCCTCGCGCATCACATGCTGGCGTACGACGCGATGCTCGAGCGCGATCGGGGTCGCGTGACCGATGCCGCCAGGCGTGCGGATGTGTCGCCGCTCGGCTCGGGCGCGCTCGCCGGAACGACGCTGCCGATCGATCGCGAGCATGTCGCGCGTGCTCTCGGGTTCTCTTCGGTGACTCGCAACTCCCTCGATGCGGTCGGAGATCGCGACTTCGCGATCGAGCTGGTCGCAGCGTGCGCTCTGATGCAGGCACATCTGTCGCGGCTCGGTGAGGAGCTCGTGTTGTGGACGAGCCAGGAGGTCGGCTTCGTCCGGATCGGCGAGGCGTACTGCTCGGGCTCGAGCCTGATGCCGCAGAAGATGAACCCGGACCTCGCGGAGCTGTTGCGCGCGAAGTCCGGCCGCAGCGTCGGAGCGTGGGTCACGCTGCTGACCGTGCTCAAGGGGCTGCCGCTCGCCTACAACAAGGATCTGCAGGAGACGCAGGAGCCGCTGTACGACGCGGTCGAGACCGCGCTCTCGACGCTCGCAGTCGCCGCCGGCATGGTCGCGAGCTTGGTGTTCGATGTCGATCGGCTCCGAGCGGCGATCGGCGCCGGCCACCTGGTCGCGACCGAGCTCGCAGATTATCTCGTCACCAAGGGCGTCGCGTTCCGCGAAGCCCACGACGTCGCCGGGCACCTGGTTCGGGTCGCTACCGCCAAGGGCGTGGAGCTCGGGCAGCTCTCGATCGAGGAACTGAAGGCCGTCCACATCCTGTTCGAGGCCGATGTCGCCGACTGGCTGGACCCTGCGCGTGCCGTCGATCGTCGCGATCTTCCAGGCGGACCTGCGAAGTCTCGCGTGCTCGCCGAGATCGATCGGATCTCCGCCGAGCTTGGGGTACAACCGCCCCACTCATGACCGCACCGTTCGACTACAAGAACAACGAGCTCCACTGTGAAGGCGTTCCGCTGGCCAAGATTGCCGCGGAGGTCGGTACACCGTTCTACGTCTACAGCCGCGCCGATCTCGAGCGCGCGTACAACTCGTTCGATGCCGCGCTCGAGGGCATCCCCCACCGCATCTGCTACGCGGTGAAGGCGAACTCGACGCTCGCGATCCTCAAGGTCCTGATCGATCTCGGCGCTGGCGCGGACATCGTGTCGTACGGCGAGCTGTTCCGCTGGCAGAAGGCCGGCGGCGATCCGGCGAAGGTCGTGTTCTCCGGCGTCGGCAAGACCGAGCAGGAGATCAAGCTCGCGCTCGCTGCGGGCATCGGCTGCTTCAATGTCGAGTCTGGCGAAGAGCTCCTCGAGCTCGATCGGATCGCGCTGGCTGTCGGCAAGCTCGCGAAGGTCTCGCTGCGCGTCAATCCCGACGTCGACGCGGGGACGCACCCGTACATCTCCACCGGCCTCAAGACGAACAAGTTCGGCGTCTCGATGGAAGAGGCTCGCGACCTCGCGCGTACCGGCGCCAAGCTGCGCGGCATCGAGCTCGCCGGTGTCGACTTCCACATCGGCTCGCAGCTGACGAAGACCTCGCCGTTCGCCGACGCGATCGCGCGCCTCGTCGCCTTGATCCAGGATCTCGCGAAGGACGGCATCAAGCTCACGCACATCGACATCGGTGGCGGCCTCGGCATCGACTACGGCAAGGGCGAAGTCATCCCATCACCGGCCGAGTACGGCGTCGCCGTTCGCGAGGCACTCGCCCCCCTGCTCTCGATGGGGCTCGAGCTGTATACCGAGCCTGGCCGCGTGCTTGTCGGTGCCGCTGGTGCGCTCGTCACGCGCGTGCTCTACCGCAAGCGGAACGAGGTGAAGCACTTCACCCTCGTCGATGCGGCGATGAACGATCTGATGCGGCCCGCGCTGTACGGCTCGCACCACCCGATGAAGCCGGTCACGAATCCGGGACGTCCGGAGATCGCCACCGACGTGGTCGGCCCGATCTGCGAGACCGGCGATTTCTTCGCTCGCGACCGCAACCTGCCCGAGATGGCGCAGGGCGAGCTGCTGTGGATCGGTGCCGCTGGCGCGTACGGCTCCACGATGGCGTCGAACTACAACACGCGTCCGCGGGTCCCCGAGATCCTCGTCCGCGGTGACAAGTACACCGTGATCAAGCCGCGCGAGACCTACGAGCAGCTGATCGCCGGCGAGCGAATCTCGTAGATCTTCCCTGCGGGGAGTCCTGATACCCTGGTCGTGTGAGACCGGGACTGCTCGCGCTGGTGGTGTGCGCTGCGTGCGGCGACAACGCCGACGGCGAGGACCGCCAAGGCGGCGCAACGACGGTCGATGATCGCTCGCGTGATGCGTTCACCCACCCCGCCGCGAACCTCGACCCCGAGCAGCTCGAGGTCCACCGGTTCGGACGCAGCCCGTTCAACTTCGTGTGGGCACCGCCGCAGCTGGGCCGGCTGTTCAACCACAACGCGTGCCTCGCATGCCATGCCGGCAATGGCCGCGGGCTCTCCGAGATCGATCGCGGTCCGTTCGGTTCTCAGGCGCTTGTCCGGATCAGCCTGACGAGCGGTACCCCCGATGTCCCCGGCGGAAACGTCTCGGCGCCAGGCTTCGGTCAGCAGCTCCAGGATCACTCGACGGTCGGGTTGCCCGAGGTGTTCATCGAGCTCGCGTGGCGCGAGACAGTCATCTACTTCGCGGACGGCGAGTCGCAGCCGATGCGTGATCCGTTCGTCACGGTCATGCAGGCCAACGGCACTCCGATGCCGAGCGGGATCGCGCTCTCGTATCGTCAGGCAGCCGCGGTGTTCGGGCTCGGTCTCCTCGAGGCGATTCCTGATGACACTCTGCGAGCGCTCGAGGATCCCGACGACGCCGATGGAGACGGCATCTCGGGTCGGGTCAACCTCGTCTGGGATCCGCAGCTCGGCACGGATCGCATCGGCCGGTTCGGCCACAAGGCAAACGCGGTGGATCTGCTCCAGCAGACTGCGGGCGCCTTCGTCAACGACATCGGGCTCTCGAACCTGCTGCACCCCGAGGACGACGGAATGCGCGATCTCAGCGACGAGCAGCTGGCTCACACGACGTTCTTCGTGTCGACGCTCGCCGTTCCCGCCGCCGCGCCACGCAGCGCGCCGGCCCTGCTCGGTCGCGTGCTGTTCGACGACTTCTCGTGCTCCGGCTGTCACACACCGACCCTGGTCACCGGCGAGCACGCCATCCCACAGCTCGCGAACCAGACCATCCACCCGTACACCGATCTCCTGCTGCACGACGTCGGGGATCTGCTCACCGACGGCAGAACCGACTTTGCGGCGACCGGCGTCGAGTGGCGGACGCCACCGCTGTGGGGAATCGGCCTCGTCCAGGTCGTCCAGCCCGGATCGGGCTTTCTCCACGATGGCCGTGCACGGACCCTCGCCGAGGCGATCCTGTGGCACGGCGGCGAGGCCTCTGCCGCGCGTGAAGCGTTCCGAACAGCCCCGAGAAGTGATCGCGAGGCGTTGATCGCATTCCTCGAGACCCTGTGAGCGTTACAATCGGACCGTGAGGGAGGACGACCACCACAGCACCCAGGTGGACCAGGGTGCCCCCGAACCGTTCGCGGTAGAGCCGCCGCTGCCGAACGGCACCGAGATCGACGGTTACGTGATCGACGGAATCCTCGGCAAGGGCGGGATGGGCGTCGTCTACAGCGCGACGCACAAGGTGATCGGCAAGCGAGCCGCGATCAAGGTGCTGCGCACCGAGGTCTCGCAGAACCCGACGACGGTCGAGCGCTTCATCCAGGAGGCGTGCGCGGTCAACAAGATCGGTCACCCCAACATCATCGACATCTTCGACTTCGGCAAGCTGCCCGACGGGCGTGCGTACCACTTGATGGACCTGATGGTCGGGGAGTCGTTGCGCATGCGCCTGCGGCGCGGCCCGCTGCATGCGAGCGAGGCTGCGTCGGTGATCGACGAGGTCGCGTCCGCGCTGATCGCTGCACATGACAAGGGCTTCATCCACCGCGACCTCAAGCCCGACAATGTCTATCTGATCGATCAGGACGGAACCTGGCCACTCGTCAAGCTGCTCGACTTCGGCCTGGCGAAGTTGATGCCCGAGGCGGGGCCGGCGGCATTCGTCACCAAGACCGGTGTGATGCTCGGAACGCCCGAGTACATGTCGCCCGAACAAGCGCGCGGGATCGGCGTCGATCACCGCACGGATATCTACGCGCTCGGGATCGTGATGTTCGAGGTCCTGACCGGCGAACGTCCGTTCCCATCGTCGGGCGATGCGTTCATGACGCTCCAGTATCACGCCGAGGAAACACCTCCCTCGCTGGCGTCCTTGCTGCCGGAGCTGCCCGCCGAGATGGTGCAGCTCGTCGAGGCGATGCTCGCCAAGGAGCCCGCGGCTCGTCCCTCGCTGGCTGCGGTGCGCACCGTGATCAAGCGGCTCCGCGTGACGCAGCTGCCGACGAGGTCGATCGCAGGTCTCGAGATGGCCTCCCTATCGAACCCGCACATCGCCGCGCAGCTCGGCTATGGACCCTCGATGGTCGGCGCGCGGGCGATGCCCGAGGAGCTGATGGAAACACCGCCTCGCCGCAACACCGACTCGATGACGACCATGCCAGCGCGACGGTCTGGCACGCAGCCGAACAGCGATCCCCCGCGCCCGACCGGACCGAAGTTCATCCCGGCAACAACTCCTCCGTACGGCGGATCGGCGGCCGGGCTCGCGCAGGTGGGCCAGAACCACACCTCGACCAGGCTGGGAGTCGCGCCGCCACCCGCGCAATTTCCACCGACTCAGGTGAGGAAGACCGGCGCCACGCCGAAGCCAAGCCCTTCCTCCCGGAAGCTCTGGCTCGTCGTCATACTTCTCGCGATCGCCGCCGGCATCGCTGTCGCGCTCGTGCTCACCGGCGACCTCTGATCTAGCGCCTGGCGACCTGGACCCGAGCGTCGTTGAACGTGGCCTGGCCAGCGAGGTCGGCGACATTCGGGGGGATCAACGCATTCGACGTGTAGCCATTTGCCGTGTGCTTGCGCCACAGGCCTTTCGGCAGCACGACGACACCGTCGCGGATCTCGCTCGCGACCTTTGCGATGCAGTGCACCTCGCCGTGGAGATTCCACACGCGAATCGCGTCTCCGGTCTGGATGCCACGAACGGCGGCATCGTTGATCGAGAGCTCGAGCGAAGCCTGCGCGCTGCGCAGCTGGCCGAACGTCGAGCTGATCTGGGTCGCGAGCGCGGGCGAGATCAGGGCGAGCGGAAACTCCTCGCTGCGCGGATCCGGGTGATACGTGTAGAGGCCGCCCGGTGCTTCGCGATCGAGCTCCGCGGGGACGAGGTGGATCTTCTGGTCGGGCGTCCCCGGCAGCACGTCGACAAACGTGATCGGGCGCGCACCCGAGGACGGCGTCGCGACCGCGGATGCCGCGAGCTCTGCTTGCAGCGCCGCACCCTCGGGCGCGGACGCGAAGACCTGCGCGACGATCGCCTCGTCGGTCATTGCATCGCCCGGGCGGACCATGTCGAGCCGCTCGAGCAGTGCGCCGAACAGCTGATTGTTGCTGCGCGCCTCGCCGACTGGCGCGACAACCGCCGGACTGTCGAACATCCGCATCACGCCGTATCCGCGGCGCAGCTCGCGATGCTCGAGGAACGTCGTCGCCGGCAGCACGATGTCCGCGAGCGCCGCGGTGTCGGTCATCACCTGATCGTGCACGACGACGAACAGATCGTCGCGCCGAAGCTCCTCGATCAGCGTGCGCTGATCGGGCGCCGTCGCCACCGGGTTGCAATTGAACACGAACAGGCACTCGATCTTCGGCGCGGTCAACGTCTGCAGCGCCGTCGTGATCTGAGACATGTTGATCGAGCGTGTCGGCGGTGTCGGCTCCGCGATCCCCGCTTCGGCCGAGACGCCCCACTTCGCGTCGTTGTTCGCCATCGTGTAGCCACCGCCGCGCACGCCGAACTTGCCCGCGACGGCCGGCAAGGCGAGCACGGATGCGATGCCGCTGCCTCCGTTGCGATTGCGCTCCATGCCCCAGCCTGTGCGGATCACCGCGGGCGAGCTGCGCGCGTACAGCTCCACGAAGGCGTCGAGGTCCGCCGGATCGAGCCCAGCTTCGCGCGAGGCGTCCTCGATCGACCACGCAGAGGCGCGGCGCTCGAGCTCGTCGACCTCCGCGGCATGCTCCGCGAGGAATGCGCGATTCGCGTGACCGCGCGTGAACAGTGCATGGATCGCGGCGAGCGCGACCGGCACGTCAGCGCCGGGACGCACGGCGAGATGAAGGTCAGCGCGACGCGCCAGCGGAGTTGCTCGAGGATCGACGACGACGAGCTTGGCGCCGTTGGCGCGCGCACGGTCGATCACCGGCACGAGATGGATCGACGTTGCCGCGGGGTTGACGCCCCACAACACGATCAGCTTTGCGTGCTCGTAGTCCTCGAGGGCTACGCCCGGCATCCGGCCGTACAGGCCCTGCGTCGCGACGGTCGTGGCCGCCCCGCAGTACGTACGGTCGAGGTTCGACGCGCCGAGCCGGCGAAAGAAGCGCATCGCGAGCCCGCCATCGGTGAGCCAGCCATTCGATCCGCCGTAGTGGTACGGCACGATCGCCTCGGCGCCGGAGGTAGCCCGGATCAGCTGCAGCCGCGTGGCGATGAGCGTGAGCGCATCATCCCAGCTCACCGTCCGCCACAGCCCGCTGCCCTTCGCACCGTCGCGGACCAGCGGCGCCGCAATCCGGTCCGTGCCGTACAGATGATCGGTGAACTTGCGGACCTTGCCGCAGATGAACCCATCGGTGATCGGACCGCGCCGATCACCCTGGATGTCGACAACGCGTCCGTTCTCGACCGAGACCGTCAAGCCGCAGAGGTCGGGACAGTCGAGCGGGCACGCCGTGGAGTGCTGTTCCATCGCGTCACCAGGTACCAGTTAATCCGAACGTCGTCGTGGATCTTCCGTCGGACGAAGACGCCGTGCCGACCGACGGCGCGACGGGGATCTTCGGAATGTCCATGTTGCGCGTGAGGATGCCGGCGCCGACCAGCCCGACCGCCATCCCGCCGAGCGAGTAGTTCGCGAGGCGCTCCTCGGTGCGCGTCTCGCTCGCGACGCTGGCAAGCGCGAGCCCACCGACGACGCCGACCAGGCCGCCGATGTCGATGAGCAAGGCATGGTTGCGAGAGACGTCGTAGTAGCGCGTCAGCAGCACACCTCCGACGACCCCCATCCCGAGCCCGCTGAGCACGAGGCCCGAGCTGACCTGGCGGGGAGGATCGAACGAGATCGCGAACAGCGAGCCTGCGGTCGTGCCCCACAGTACCGAGCTATTGAACATCGCGGCATCTCCGGTCGAGATCTTGAGCCGCTCGCCTGCGA
>JACCQV010000823.1 GCA_013813945.1 Deltaproteobacteria bacterium
CCCGGAGACCCCACACACCGGTCCTCCTCGAACCCGCCCATCAACCGCGCCCATCGCGCGTCCTCGAACCCGCCGGCCGACCGTGCCCAGCGCGCGTCCACGAATCCCCCCGTGGCCTCGGGCCGCGCCCGACCGCCGAGCGACGACCCGCATGCTCGGCTGGAAGACGCCACCTCGATTCCGACCGCCGAGACTGCCGAACCTTGGTGGCAGCGGATCGTCCGGATCGCTCCGTGGCTGATCATCGCCGCGCCTGCCCTGTTCCAGGTCTTCCTGCTGGCGACGGCGATCGGCGGGCGCTTGCTGTATCCGTACGACCTCGAGTGGATGGAGGGCGGCATGCTGCATCACGCGCAGCGCATCCACGGCGGCGTCGGGATCTACGTGCCGCCTTCGATCGAGTTCATCCCGTACCTCTACACGCCGCTGTATCCGTCGCTGCTCGCGATGTTCAGCGGGGCGTTCGGCCTGTCGTACACGCTGGGCCGCGCGTTCTCCGTCGTCGCGCTGATCGGGATCGCGGTGACTGCAGCGGTCTCGATCGCGAACCCGCGCCACCAGCATGCGCGGCGCGCCCCGGCGTACGGCGGCATCGCGATCGCGCTCGGGTTGTTCGCCGCGGCATACCCGTCCATGGAGGGCTGGTACGACCTCGTTCGCGCCGACACGTTCTTCCTGTTCATGGTGACGGCGGCGATCGCCGGGCTCCCACGCTGGGCCGCGACGGGAACGGGACTGCGCGGCCACGCACGCGTCGCAGCGGGCGCGGTGCTCCTCGCGCTGGCGTTCTTCTGCAAGCAGACCGGCATCATCTACGTCGCATTCGGCGCGCTGATCGTCCTCGTCGTCGCGTGGCGTCGCGTGCCGGTGTACGTGTTGATGGCCGGCCTGATCGGGCTTGGCGGCACGTGGCTCCTCCAGCGCACCACCGACGGCTGGTTCTGGATCTACATCCGCGACATCCACGCCGCGCACGACTTCAACTGGGACCGCTTCTATAAGTCCTTCGAGAACATCCTGTGGCAGTTCCCGGCGATGTCGATCGTGATCGGGGTGGCGCTGCTGCTCGTGCTCGTCACGGTGATCTGGCGGCGCAAGCTGCCGCGGGCGACGCATCCGTTGCTGCTGTGGTCGTCGACGTTCGCGGTCTCGACGGTGCTCGGCGCGATCGGATGGGGCACCGAGTTCGCCCACTTCAACGCGTACATGCCGGCGTTTCTCCACGGTGCGCTCGCGGCTGGAGCTGCGATTCCCGCCGTGTACGGGTGCATCCGCCTGCTGTGGGGGCCGCGCAAGGGGATCGAGCTCCTGTCGTCTGTGATGGCACTCGCTGCTGCGGCGCCGCTCGCGCTCGCATGCTGGGAGCACCGCTGGGATCCGAAGAAGTTCATCCCGACCGCGAACGATGTGGCTGCCGGCGATCGTCTGATCGCTCGCATCCGCGCGATCGAAGGCGATGTGTGGATGCCGTCGCATCCCTGGTACCTCGAGCTCGCCGGCAAGACGCCGCGCGTGCACCGCATGGGGGTCAAGGACGTGACCTGGCGGCAGACCCGCACCGTCGAAGGACTCGAGCCCGCGCTCGAACGTCACGCCTTCGCCGCGCTGATCCTCGACGGCTCGGACATCCACAACACCGAGCCCGCGACGATGAACAAGGTCAACGCGTCGTATCGCGCGGCGTTCAAGCTTCCTCCCGACGAGCGCCCCCGCGTGTTCACCGGAGCACGCGTCACGCCTGATTCGATCTGGCTGCCGGCAATTCCGGCCCGCCCGCCCGCCGGTACACGCGCGGTGTTCGACTTCGAGCAGGTCGCATGGGACGGCTGGACGCTGTCCGGACCCGCATGGGGTGCACGACCCGAGACCGAGCTCGCGGGTCACGGCCTCTTGCTCGGCGCGACGGGCAAGAAGTTCGCGACCAGCATGCACGGTGGCGACGCCGCGACCGGACGAGTCACGTCGGCCGCGTTCACCGTCGAGGGCACGATCTCCATCAAGCTCGGCGGCGGCACGGATGCGACGAAGCTGCGCGTCGAGCTGTGGGTCGGCGGCGTGATCGTCGCGACCGCGGGTGTCCCACCGCCCGGTGGTGAGACGTTGCGCACCGTGACGCTCGATCCCGGAGGGAGCCGCGGCGCACAGGGCACGCTCGTGTTCGTCGACGATTCTCCGACCGGACACCTCGACGTCGACGACGTCTGGATGTCGCCCTAGCGTCGGCGGTAGACGCCGCCCGGGTCAGGAGCTCGAGCCGCCGCGTGGACCAGTCAGTATGGGAGGAGCGGCACTGCATCGCTTGCCTGCCAGTAGAGAACCTTACGAGCTGCTCGGCGAACGTGTTTCGCGCATGGGCCCTCGCTCGCGCCGCCTCGGCGACATCCTGGAATCCGTGCAGCTCAACACTTTGAGCACCAACGACTGAATGCTCCCGCCTATCAAGGTTTACCCTGAGCCGTGGCCGAGCTCGACGTCGCGATCGTCCTGCTGTTCATCGCGTATGCCCTGTTCTCGGGCCTGCGCTCCCGACGTGTTGCGGGGACGAACCTCGAGGAGTACTTCCTCGCCGGTCGGTCCCTCCCGGGATGGAAGGCAGGATTCAGCATGGCGGCGACCCAGTTCGCTGCCGACACACCGCTACTGGTCACCGGGCTGATCGCCACGGCGGGAGTGTTCTCGCTATGGCGACTCTGGATCTACGCGATCGCATTTCTGATCCTGGGGTTCGTCCTCGCCCCGAGCTGGCGCAAGGCCGGCGTTCTGACCGATGCCGAGCTCACGGAGGTCCGTTATGGAGGACCCGCCGCGGCGTTACTCCGTGGGATCAAGGCGATCTACTTCGGCACCATCTTCAACTGCGCGGTGCTGTCGTTCGTGCTGCTCGCGGCGACGCGAATCGCCGAGCCATTTTTGACTTGGGACCAGTGGGGTTGGTTCCCCGATGCGCTCCACGGCGTGTTCGTGTCGCTGGCGGAGTGGATCGGCACGCCCATCACGATTGTCGGCGACGACCCGGCGACCTGGCCGGCCGACGTCTGGGTGCGTTCGGCGAACAACCTGATCTCGATCACCGCGATCCTCGTCGTGACGACGTTCTACTCGACCACGGGTGGCCTGCGCGCCGTGGTCGACACCGACGTCGTGCAACTCGCACTGATGACGATCGGGACGTTTGCCTTTGCATGGTTCGTCGTCGATCGAGCCGGCGGTCTGAGCTCCCTACCCGATCAGATTCGCGAGCGATTCGCGGCTGGCGGTCCAGGCGGCATCACGGGCGAGCAGATCCTTGGGTTCACCCCCGGGGTAGCCCGCGACGCCGGGCTCGCCGTGCTCGGCGTCATCGCACTCCAGTGGCTCGCGCAGATGAACTCGGATGGGACGGGATACCTCGCACAGCGTGTCATGGCGTGCCGGAGCGATCGCGATGCTCGGCACG
>JACCQV010000849.1 GCA_013813945.1 Deltaproteobacteria bacterium
GAGCGATCGCGTGCGCCCGATCTCCGCGCCCATCCGCGTGATCGTCGCCGTGTACTCCTTGTCGGGCCGCGCGACTGCGGTCAGCGTGACCTTCTGCCCGAGCCGGATGGCGCGGACGGCCTTCTCGCTGACCGAGAGCGAGATCTTCAGTGGGTCATCATCGACCAGCGTGAACAGCGGTCGCCCTGGCGCGACCCACTCGCCCGGCGTCACGCTCTTGCTCGCGACCATGCCGTCGAACGGTGCGCGGACCAGACCGTCGGCGACCGACTTCCGGATCATCTCGGAGCGTGCCTGGGCGGCGCTGACTTGCTGCAGCGCGGACGTGCACTGCGTGGTCTGGCGATCGTACTCGCTTCGCGTGATCGCTCCCTTGTCGAGCAGCGCCTGCGCTCGCTTGCACTCCTCCTGGGCGAGCTCCTTCTGCGCGGTTGCCGAGGCGAGGTTGGCTTGCGCCTCGCGAGCCGAGAGCGCTGCGCTTCGCACATCGAGCCGAACGACCGGATCGCCCATCTTCACGCGCTGACCGAGCTCGATCATCACGCCGAGGACCTTGCCCTGGGTGTCTGCGGTGACCTCCGACCGCTGGTCCGCGGCGATCAGGCCGGTCAGCGTCAACACGAGCGGCGCCGGCGCTTCGACCGCGGCGATCGACTCGACCTTCACAGGGGGGGCTGGCGGCGCCTTCGTGGCCTCCCCAGCATCCTTCTTGTTGCACGCGTGCAGGGCGAGTGGGAGGGCGAGGAGAAGGACGACCGCGGAGACTCGCATTGCCGCGGTTGGATGCATGGACCCTGCCACGCGATGCCCTGCGATCCGGCGAAAGCTGGGCGTCCGAGCTGTACGGGGTCCCGACAGGTGTCGGCCCCCTGGCCTGTTACTTCACGTCGTTACCGAGGGCGTGGGCGAGCTGCACCATCGCCACCCGCAGATCGACCCGGGCATTGAGTGCCGCGATCCGGGCGCGGGTCAGGTCGGTCTCGGCATCCACGAGCTCGACCGCCGTTGCGCGCTGCGCGTTCAAGAGCTCGCGGCGGACGCGATAGCCTTCCTGTGCGGCGGCGAGTCCCTTCGCGGAGGTCGCGAGTGCGGCGATCGCGATCGAGACGGACTGCTGCGCGGCGAGCAGCTCGATCCGTGTCCCTCGCTCGAGGTTCTCGCGATCGGCGCGCAGCTCGTTGGTCTCACCGCGAAGCCGGCGATCGGTGGTCCTCGCAAACAGGGTCTCGTTCAGCGTCCACGAGATCTGCGCACCGACCGCCCACGTCAGGTTGAACTTCTCCTCCGCCGGAAAGATTCGCTGGTTGGGATTCGCGTAGTCGACCTGCCCGAACGCCGAGAGCTTGGGGTACAGGTTCGCGCGCTCGGCGGCTCGCTGCCGCTCCTTGGCCTCGATGCCGGTATCGAGCACCTTGAAGTCGAGGCGCTGCTTCTTCGCGGTTCCAAGCAAATCATCGAGCTTACCGGCGACGGCGGCGGTGATATCGACGCGGATGTCCTCTCCGATCGTCAGCGGCTGCTCGGGAGGTGCATCGATCAGCAGCCGCACCTGCTCCTCGCGAAGCTCCGCGAGGTTCCGCAGCTGGATCGATGCCTGCTCGGCCACCGCCTCGTTGGACTCGACCCGCATCAGATCCGCCCGGGAGAGCCGCTGGGCCTCCGCGAGTGCACGGACCTGCCGCAGCGTCGTACGGACCTGCTCGAGCTGGCGCTTCGCGATCAGGTTCTGGAGCCGTGCCCGGACCCACTCGTAGTAGGCGACCCGGGCTTCCTGCCCCGCGTTGACCATCGCCGAACGATTGCTCGTGCGCGCAACCTCTTCGGCGAGGCGCGCCGCGGAGATCAACTTCGGATACCGCAGGACGTAGTCGGAAAGGTTGATCGACGCACGCGCCGATGCGGCGTACTGGTTGAGGATCACCGGGAACTCGAAGGCCATGCCGCTCGCCGGATCTCCGAACACCGGAGTGTCGATCGGAGACAGGCGCGTGTAGGACAGCGACCCTCCGACCTGGGGCACGCGCGATAGCTCCGCCGCCTGTGCCTGAGCGATCGCGACCTCGATCTGTGCAGCACTACGACGAACCGAAGGCGAGACCCGGCTCGCACGCTGCGCGGCCTCATCCGCCGTGAGCCCGCCGGAGGAGAACAGGGCATCGAGCTCCTTCTCGAACTCCGCCATCTCATCACCGACCGCTGGCGGCTGCTCCGTCCTGGGCTGCGCGAGCACCGGCCGAACGGCGGGAACGACCGCGAGAAGGGTGAGCGCGAGGGTGAGGCGCAAGGTCATGCGGCCGACCAAAGCACCCGCCGTGCCACGGCGCCAGTGCGCGGACACAGCAGAATGAGGACGCGATCTGTCGGTAGCCCGTACAGTCCCCGGTCACGAAACGTGACACCGCCGGTCACGTTTCAATCCAACGTCGTGCAAAGCAGCGTTCGGGCTAGAGTTGCGGCATGAGGTCGCAGACGGAGGGCGCTGGCACGTCCCTGGCACGGGAACAAGCAGTGCCCGAGGTCCTCGTGAAGTCGACCACACCCGATGCGGTGTGGCGCGACCATCGCAATCAGTTCTTTCTCGAGGAGGCGGGCAAGACGACGCGCACCATGATCGGGCTCGGCTGCTTCGTGCAGCTGGCGATGCTCGGCGTGTTCTTTCACGCGGGGTATCCGACCTGGCGCGTGGCCGCGCTCGCGGCCTTCTACGTCCTCTTCGCATTCGTCCACAAGGTCATGGTGACCCGCCGCGGACGTGATCCGCACAAGGTCGAGGCCGCGTTCATTCAGATGAGCGTGTATGCGCAGATCTTCATGGTCGGCTCCGCGGCGGTGACCGGTGGCGTCCACTCGCCGTTCTTGCCGAGCGTGGTGATGCCATCGATCATCTCGCTGCTGTTCTTCGGTCCCTACCCCGTCGCGCGGTGGACCGCCGTCGGCAATGGTCTTCTGATCTTCGCGATGGTCTGCCTGCCTCAGGCGACCGTCGGCCCCTCACTACCCGCGACGCACTACACCGTGTCGGTCCTGATCGGCCTCGGCTGGAACCTGTTCATGCTCCACCTCCTGGTCGGCAAGCTCACGGCGATGAGCAACCGCGCCGGCAACTCGATGGCCTGTCTGCGCGAGGAGCGCGTCAGCGAAGCGGTGGCCCAGCTGCGCCGACTGCAGTCGGTCGGCGCAAAGGTCGCGCACGAGCTCAAGAACCCGCTCGCCTCGATCAAGGGACTGTGTCAGCTCGTGGCTCGCACGCCCGAGAGCGAGCGCACGCAGGAGCGGCTCGCGGTCGTCTCCTCCGAGATCAGCCGGATGGAGACGATCCTCAACGAGTACCTGTCATTCTCTCGCCCGCTCGAAGATCTCAAGCCCGAGACCCTCGATCTCGCTGCCGTCGCACGCGATGTTCTCGATGTCCTCGCCGGCCGCGCCGATCAGGCGGGCGTCACGCTGGATCTCGACGGCACGGCGACGCCGGTGAAGGGCGACCCACGCCGGCTCAAGGAGGCACTGATCAACCTCGTCTCCAACGCAATCGAAGCGACCCCGAATGGCGGGCGCGTCATGCTCCGGGTGCGCACGTCGGCGACCGGCGTCACCCTCGAGGTCAGGGACACCGGCCGCGGCATCTCCACGGAGGACCTCGAGCGGCTCGGCACCTCGTTCTTCACCACGCGACCCAACGGCACCGGACTCGGCGTCGTCCTCGCGCAGAGCGTGATCACGCAGCACGGCGGCACGCTCGTCTACAAGAGCACAGTCGGTCACGGCACCACCGCGACGATCATCTTGCCTGGCCAGCTGTCCGTCACCCCCGAGCCTGCAGCGCGAGCTGCCATGGTCGAGGCACGCGCGTGAGCACGATCCTGCTCGTCGATGACGAGCCCGGCGTGCTGTTCACGTTGAGCGAGGTCCTCACGGATCGTGGCCACCGCGTGGTCAGCGCGCGCTCCGGTCCCGACGCCCTCACCAAGCTCGACGAGGCCGACACCGTTCTCACCGATCTCTCGATGCCGGGGATGGATGGTCTCGAGCTGATGGCCCAGGTCGTCCAGCGCGACCCGACACTGCCCGTCATTCTGTTGACCGCCCACGGCAGCGAGCGCGTCGCCGTCGCTGCGATGAAGCAAGGCGCCTACCACTACCTCGCCAAGCCGTTCGACATCGACGAGGTCTCGGTCGTGATCGAGCGCGCACTCGAGGCACGCAGGCTGCGCCTCGACAACCGCCGCCTCTCCGCCGAACAGACCCTGGGCCGCCGGATCATCGGCGCGAGTCGGCCGATGCGTCGACTCCTCGAGGCTACGAGCCGCGTCGCCAGCCGTGACGTCACGGTCCTCGTGCGCGGCGAGACCGGCACCGGCAAAGAGTTCGTCGCAGAGCTCCTCCACGCCCAGTCGACGCGCGCGGCCCGTCCACTCGTGCGCTTCAACTGCGCCGCGCTGCCCGCCGACCTCGCGGACGCGGAGCTGTTCGGTCACGTCAAAGGTGCGTTCACCGGCGCCACCGCAACCCGCCCCGGTTACTTCGCGCAGGCCGACGGCGGCACGCTGATCCTCGACGAGATCGGCGAGCTCCCACTTCCCATCCAGGCCAAGCTCCTCCGCGCGCTGCAGGAAGGCGAGATCCAGCCCGTCGGCTCCGGCCGGATCGAGAAGGTCAACGTCCGCGTCGTCGCCTCGACGAACCGCGATCTCGCCGCCGACGCGAAGGCCGGTACGTTTCGCGAGGACCTCTACTACCGGCTCGCGGTCGTCGAGCTCGTCGTGCCACCGCTGCGCGATCGCAAGGACGATATCCCTGCCCTCGCCGCCGAGTTCGCACGCCGTTACGGCGAGAAGTTCGGGCTCGGCACGATCACGCTCGAGCAACCACTCATCGATGCGCTCGCCCGCGCCGACTGGCCGGGCAACGTACGCCAGCTCGAGAACACCATCGCGCGGCTCGCCGCGCTCTCGACGGGAGGACTGATCAGCGTGGCGGACCATGAAGCAGCATCCGGCTTGCCACCCTCGACGTCACAGGACGCGATGCCCGTCGCCGACGAAGACGCACCACTCACCGACGCCCGCAATGGACCGTCGCTCAAGGAGCAGGTCGAAGCCTTCGAGCGCGGCCTCGTGGCGCGCGCACTCGACTCCACGGGCGGCAATCAGTCCGAAGCGGCCCGCCGCCTCGGCGTCAGCCGCGTCACGCTGATCGACAAGATGAAGAAGTACAACCTCAACACGAAGCGCTGAGCACGCGAGACGCGAGGAGCCCGGTCGCCTCCGCGAGATCCTCACGGCGACGTGACGTCGGTCTCGAGCACGGCGAGCGCGAGGTGGGTGACGGTCGCGAGGTGCGCGAACGAGACCTGCGCGAACGTATCCGTCACCTTGTGATAGTGCGGCGTGTGATCCATCGCGACGAACTCCTCGCCGATGCCGACCGCCGCGAAGCCCGCATCGAGAAAGGCCTGGTGATCGCTGAACGTGAACGTCACCGGCTGGATCGGCGTTCCCGCCGCGCCGCCATGCGCCTGGTAGCTCGCCTCGAGAGCGGGCGACGGAGACCACAGCTCGACTGCGCGATCGCCATCGCCGTCGAAGCTCAGCATGTCGAAGATGTGCGCGCCCTTGACCTGCGTCTGCGCCGCGACGAGCGACTGCACGTACGCCTTGCTGCCGATCAGCCCGATCTCTTCCTGATCGAACAGCACGAACGCGACCGGATGCTGGCGCACGGGAAGATCGCGCAGGTAGCGCGCGGCGGCGAGCACCAGCGCGG
>JACCQV010000853.1 GCA_013813945.1 Deltaproteobacteria bacterium
CGCGCAGCGGCGACGTGCGCAACCGCCACGAAGTGGCACGCGCAACCGACGACCACCATCACGTGGAAGATCTCGTGATAGCCGAACACCGTCGGCCACGGATCCGGGCGCTTGGTCAGGTACACGACGGCACCGACGGTGAACCACGCACCTCCCGTCATGAGCAGCGTGAACGGAATCGGAGCAAGTGCCGCGTGAACTTCCGGCAGGTACGCGAGCACCACCCACCCGACGAGCACGAACAGCGTCGCGGTGACCGCGCGCGGTGCATGCGGCCAGAACGCGGCGCGCAGGATGCCGAGACCTGCGGCGGCCCAGGCGAGCACGAGCAAGCGCGTTCCCGGCCCGGGCGGCAAACCGAGCACGCAGAACGGTGTGTACGTGCCGGCGATGCACGCGAAGATCATCGCGTGATCCGCGCGGCGCAACCAGTTGAACGCTCGTGGTCCCCAGTCTCGGCGATGCAGCGACGCGCTGACACCGAACATGCCGGCGAGCGAAACCGCGTACACCGCGGTCACGCCCATCGCCTTGCGATCACCCGAGAGTGCGACCAGCACCGGCCCGAGCACCATCACCACGTAGAACGCGATCCGGTGCGAGACGCCTCGCATCCGTGGCCTCGGGGTAGAGCTCATCGTCGCCACATCCACAGCATAGCTAGATCCGGCGGCAGACCCACAGGCGGTTCTCGGCGCCCATCGGTTCGTCGCTCTCGACCGTCAATCCGGCGCCTTCGATCAATGCAGCGATCCGTGCGGGCGACAGGAACGTGAGCGCGTTCTCGGGATTGAGCCCGAAGTACGTGGTGAAGCGCTCCCCGCGCTCGATGTGCCCGGCATCCCCATCGACCCCGGTGGTGCCTTCGCGAAGATAGAGGCGTCCAGTGGGCTGGAGCAGCGACGCCAGCTGCGCGAGGGTAATCGCCTGCACGTCGTCGGGCCAGTAGTGCAGCACGTCGAGCAGGAGCACCGTGTCGAAGCGATCCGGTGGAAGCTTGGTCAACGGGAAGCTGTCGCGGCGCAGTCGCCACGTGCTGCACCCGATCGCACGGCCACTCAGGTGCAAGGCGCGCCGCGCGACGAGCAGCTTGTCGAGATCGAGATCGATGCCGAGATACGCGGTCGTGTCGGCGCGACCCGCGGCGACGGCGGCCGTCAGACCCGGACCGCAACCTGCGTCGAGGACGGATCCCCAGGTGCGGCTCTCCGCAGCGAGGCGTGCGTAGATGGGATCGCTGGCGAGCTTGGCTCGGGCGTAGAACCGCCAGTACGGTTCGAGCCCCGCAAACAGACGTTGCGACCACGCGATGATCCCGGCAGCGCCGCGTTCGGTGGGTGCACCGACCGAGGTGTGTGCGGGATACAGCGCGGTGATCAGCCAGGTCAGCGCGGCGATCAGCCCCATCACCGGCCACGCGGGATCCTGCGCGTAGGCCGTCACGGTAGCGAGCCCGATCGCGGCGGGCGTCCACAAAGGAAATCCTCCGGAGGATTCGCGCTGGAACCAGGCAACGAGTGGCGTCGTCAGTGCGAGCGCGATCGTCATCGGAGACACGCTGGCGATCGAGGGACCGGCCACGGCGAGCGCGCCGAGCGTCGCTGCTGCGACGGTGAGCCCGAGCAGCGGTCGCATGCTGACCCCGATCCAGATCGCGGTGCACCCGGCCACCGTCGCGATCATGTAGGCGTCCAGTGCTGGGACCGCGATGCGAAGGCCTGGATGGGTGAGCACCATCGCCGCCAGTGCGATCAGCGGAAGCAGCCAGCGCGCATGCGCGAGCTCGCGCTGCGGCGGCAGCTCCGAGCCGGTCGGCGGTTCGCGCATCGGGACCACCGCGGGCACGACGACGGCCAGCGCCATGGCCGAGGCGATCGGAAGGACAAGCCGGAGATCGACGAACACAGCGGCGAGCAGAAGCGGCTGCATGATCACCGTCGCAGCGCCGGTGGCGCGACCCGCGAGCCGCCGCCGCGAGCCGTCTCCCTGTGCGATCGCGATGACGGTCGGCCCGAGCAGCGCCACGACCGCGGCGAGCGCGGTGGGCCACAGGTTCGCGGCAGGTCGCCACCACACCGCGAGCGCCACGAGCGGCGCGCACGCAGCTGCGACCGTGAGCCAGGGCCGAGCCGCCAGCGAGCGCTGCAACGGCCACCAGCCGCGAGCGATCATGGGCGCCCGAGCTTGTAGATCGGTACGTTCGCCGCCTCGAGCGCAGTCCGCAGCTCGTCCCAGTCACCCTGCCGTGCATCGCCCGTGACGACGACATCGGCGCCCGTGGTTTCCTTGCACGCAGTGACGGCGGCCTTGCGGGTTGCCTTCTGGCCGTCAACCGTGATGCCGGTTGCGCTCACGCGGATCGCGCAGCGCTTCGGGGTGATCTCTTTGACGATCGCCGAGCCCAGCCCCTTGCTCGCGTCCTGGCCGCCGATCCCCAGGCTGCGGCCGCACCGCAGGTACATCACCGCGAGCGCGATCGCCGCCGCGAGCGCGACGAGCGCAATCAGTCGGCGGCGCGTCCGGCGACGATCGAGGTTGGTCGCGATGTCCTTCGCGAGTTTCTTGTCGGTCGAGCTCATGGGACCACCAAGGCAGCAGGGTCGACGATCGTCGCGAGGCCACGCTGATCGGTGAGGCAGCGATCGAGATCGCGGTGCAGTCCCTGATGCAGTGCATGCGGGAGATCCGAGAGCGCCACGGCGGGCGAGACGATGACGAGATAACCATCGAGGTTCGCCGCCTGCAGATGGAGTGCGGCAACCCGACACACGCGCAGCTCGGCCGACCGCTCACCGAGGTACGCGACGCCGATGTCCGGATCGGGGCTGTGCTCGAGCAGGGGAACATCGAGTGGAAGCTTCTTGCCGTCCGCTTCGACCGCAACGATCACACCCTGATTCGAGATCCGGATCACCAGCGGCGTGCGCGACGCGAGCTGCTTGTCGAAGTTTGCGAGTGCGCGCTCGCGGAGTGCGGCGACATCCGGCGGCGGCGGCGGCGCGGTCGCGACCACAGGCCGTGGAGGAGGTTCCTGGTTTGCCTCGGCGTTCTGCAGCGCAGCCGTGCGGATGAGCGATGCGAAGATCAGGATGAACAGCACGTCGAGGAGCGACGTCAGGTCCGGGGTCCGGTGGGTGCGCCGGCGACTCACGCGGCGGCTCCGCGACGAGCTTGCCGGCGCGCTTCCCACGCCTCGATGTTCTTCTCGCAGGCGTCAACCCACGCGGCGAGCTTCATCGAGAACATCGCAGAGAGGAAGATGCTGCCGGCGAGGCCGACGACGGTGGTCCAGATCGCGAGCGCGAGTGGACCGAGGAGCTTCGCGACGTCGCTGCCCGTGTACGCCATCGACAGACCGAGGCCGAGCACGGTGCCGAGCAACCCGAGCTGCCGGAGCAGGTCAGTCCAGAACGCGAGCGCCGCCTCGAGCCGCTGGGCGCGCATCTGCCACGAGCGAACCTGCTTGAGCGCCCACGCCGGATCCTGCGACGTCAGGATGGCGTGGGACTCGTCGCGGATTGTTTGAACCCCGAGTGAGCCCGGCGTCTTCGTGGTGCCCGGCTCGTCGGCGACGATCTCGATGCCGAGATGATCGGTGAGCGTGCGGACCCAGGTCAGCTCGCGCTGGACGTGCAGCCAGGCTGCCACGAACACCAGCCCGATGATGCCGCACGACGCGATCGTGAGGCCCCAGCCTTGGACGAACGTCTCCATGCCACGGGCATCATACCCGGTACAGGTGGGTACAGGACGGCGCGGTCGGTCTCAGAAGATCGGGCCGACGCAGGTCGTCAGATCGAACAGCAGGAACACGAGCGCCTTCTCGTCGGGAGAAAATGTCGCGCTGCACTGGGAGGGGAAGGTCGTGCCCACGGAACCCGAGCTGACGTGCATGCCCGCGTAGACGACCTTGCCGCACTGCGCGCTCGACGGTGCGCCGACCGGCGTCTGGAACGACAGATAGTGGCTGGTCGCAGACGAGCCCGAGGAGTGGAGCCAGCGCGTCGTCGGCGGGACGACCATACCGGCGTCATGGGTCTTCGTACCCAGCTGGATCTGTCCGAGCACGGTCGACGCCTGGACCGCGACGAGCCAGCGCGCGAGTGCCTGGCCACCTGCATGGCTCTGATCGACGAGGTCCGGCGTCCCACCGAAGCCACCACCGGTCCACGACGCGGTGCCCTGCCACGACGGGATCAGGTTCTTCGACCACTTGTAGTGATAGTGCGTGTTGAACACGCGACCACCCATGTCGGCGTACTGCTTCAAGATGTCGGGCGACGTCTTGTTCTCGTTGTGCTCGTCGCACTCGCACGAGTTGATCACCACGTCGTACTTCTTGAGCTCGTTGAGGTTGCCCCACAACGCGGTCGCCGGCTGCGGCGATCCGGGCGACGAACCGCCTGCGCCGCTGTAGAACGTGACCGCTTTTCCGCTCGAGTAGTTGTCGCCGAACTCCGTGGTGTCGATGCCCATCTTGCTGAGGATGCAGGCGAGCGGATCGCAGCCACCCGTGACGATCGCGATCTTGGGCATTTCACCCTCGCCGCGGTTCTTCGGCAGTCGGAACGTGCCGTCGGGGAGCGCGGTATCCGTGCACTCGGTGACGACGGGCACGATGATCTTGCGGCGCCATTTTCCCGTCGTGATGATGACCGGCACGTTGATGCCGGCGGGAATGCCCTCGAGCCGGAACTTGCCCTCGGCATCGCTTGCGGCGCTGGCGTACGAGCCGCCTGGGAATCCGCTGGTGCACTGGGTGCACTGGACGCCGTTGGTGAACGGCGGCGGATCGTCGATCGGCGCGTAGACGGTCACGTTGTAGAGCGGCGTCATGCCGTTCGGTGCGAACACCTTGCCCGTGATGGCGGTGGGACAGTTTGCATCCACCGGTCCGGCATCGCCGCCTTCGCCGTTGTTTCGACCAGCGGGTCCGCAGCCCGCGATGACGAGGAGAACAAGGAGCACCCGCTTCATGGGGCAGGAGGTTGGTCGAAGTGTCGGAGCAACTCAAGCACAACGTGAGGTCTCCCCTCCGAAGTTGTGACGAAAAGGCCATGCGCCCCCCGGCTGCCACATGAGATGGTTGTCTCCATGACGGCGCGCTGGACGGTGTCCTTACTGCTGGCCGGCTGCGCCAGCGCGGGGGCCCCGTCCTCTTCGTCCACCGATGCTGGTCTCGATGGCCGACCGGCCGATGCTGCCGTGACCATCGACGCACCGCCGTCGCCGTGCGAGATCAAGCTGGCAATGAGTGGCACGGGGTTCGAGACCGGAAGCACGGGCTGGACGCACGTGGTGCTCGACGGCGCGACGGCTTCCGGCGGCTGGCCCTTCGACGAATGGCAGAACGGGACGGCGACCTCGGGTCCGAGTAGCTGCCGCGCGGGCACCAAGTGCTGGGCGACTCGGCTCGACGCGAACTACACGTCGTGCGAGCGCGCGGCGCTGATCTCGCCCGTCATCGATCTATCGGCATGCGCGGGGCGTAGCGTGAAGCTCGCGTTCTGGAGCTGGCACGACTTCTGGAGCGGCACCGTCGCTGGCAAGCCCGACACCTGGTACGACGGTGGTCTGGTCGAGGTCTCCACCAACGGCACGACGTGGATGGCCGTGACGCCGAGCCCCACCTATCCGGGAACCATCGCGATCAACCCGAACATCAGCAGCTATTCGTGTGTGAGCCAGAACAATTTTTACGTGCACAACAAGCCGGGCCTCGTCGGCTCGAGCGCTGGCTGGCAACAGATCACGGTGCCGATTCCTGCGGCCGCGGTGACTCCCACATTCCGGTTCCGGTTCGCCTTCTCGTCCGGGGTCAGCTTCGCGGGCACCAATCCAGAGACCAACCGCACGTATACGCGGCCCGGCTGGTATCTCGATGATGTCTCGTTCTCTGCGGAGTGATCACGGCACGATCTGAATTCCGGCCGCGAGGAACAGCTTGACGCTCTCGCGCCGGCTGTCGTCGCTGGGCGCGCCGACCGACAGGAATGGCTGCAGCTCCTTGCCCATGAAACGCAGCGTCACCGCGAGCGTCTGCAGAGTGTGGACGTGGCGAGCACAACGCGATCAGTGTCAGCTGTCCCAGTCGCTCTGCTCGGACTCGGCGGGCTCGGGTTCGCGATCCGCGGGCGCCTTCTCGAGACGCTCGAAGCTCAGCGTGAAATAGAGGCCGCTCTTTCCCTGCTTCTCGAACGCGCGGATCGCAAACCTCGCGTCCTCGCTCGTGATCTCGCCGGTCCACGCCGGAGTCGGCGCGGCATTGGGGTCCTTGGCGCCGCGGCCGCCCTTTTTTGCGGGTGGAGCAGCGTCGAGGAAGCCCTTGAAGACATCGGGCGGGTACGTGTTGCGGTCGCCGCGCGGCGGGGCGAGGTTGATCGTCAGCTGGTCGTCGCGGCGATATCCGCGGATCTCGTACGCAACGGAATCGATCGTGCAATCGCCCTGGAAGTCCGGCTGGCTCGGCTTCTTCTTGTCGGTGTTCTCGAAGAGGTTTCCGCGGTCCCGGCTGCGCTCGTTCGACATGGCAGGCGAACGTAGAGCACACGCGGCGGCGCCACGCATCTATCGAGCCGTGCATTCTGCGCGGCCCCCTTGAATGGGCGAGGATGTACCGCAATGAGCCCACGCGACGACGACAAGTCCAATCGACAGATCGCCCGCGGCAAGCGGAAACGAGCCGGCGATCGGTCCGCGCGGCTCGCGAACGCCATCATGAAGCTGTCACTACCCGCGCTGAGAAAGCTCGCGCTGGACCAGGAGCTCCGCATCGTCGTCGACCGCGCTCGAGCGATCACAGCTCTCGGTGCACGCCGGCGCGCCGAGAGAACGCTCGCCGGGGAGCTCCGGCGATACGACCTCCAGGTGATCGACGAGAAGCTCGGCAAGCTTCACGAGTCCGAGAACACGGACACCGAGCTGTTTCATCAGGCAGAGGGATGGCGGGCGCGCATGATCACCGGCGGAGTCGCGGCGGCGGCAGAGTTTCCGGGTGGCGTCGATGACGAGCTGCCACGCCTGATCGATGCGGCGCAGCGCGAGGGCACCACCGGCAAACCGCCAGGCGCGGCGCGCAAGCTGTTCCGGCACATCATCGAAGCGTTGAGAATTCAGCAGACCCCGGCGGATGCGGACGACGACGACGACGACGACGACGACGACAAGGTCTGAGCTATGGTCGCGGCATGCCCGCTCACGAGATCGAGTTCTTCTTCGATGTCGGCTCGTCCTACAGCTATCTCGCCGCGACCCAGATCACCACCGTGGCCGCGCGTGCCGGAACGCCGGTTCGCTGGCGACCGTTCCTGCTCGGAGCCGTGTTCAAGGCCACCGGCAACGATCTGCCGATCCGGGTCCCTGCCAAGGCGCGCTGGATGCTCGGCGACATGCACGCCTGGGCGGCGCACTACAAGATCCCGTTCGCGATGCCGACCCGATTCCCGGTGATCACGCTGCGCGCACAGCGGATGCTCGCGGCGATCGAGCGGATGCACCCGGCGCAGCTGTCCACGGCGGCGCTCGCGCTGTTTCGAGCCTACTGGGCGGAGGGCGAGGACATCACCACCGATCCGGTGCTCGCAGCGGGCGCACGCGCCGCCGGGCTCGATCCAGAGAACACGATCGCGGCGATCGACGCTCCGGAGACCAAGGATCACCTGCGGGCCACGACCGAAGAGGCGGTGCGCCGGGGCGCGTTCGGGGCTCCGAGCATGTTCGTGGGGGACTCCCTGTTCTTCGGCAACGACCGACTCCCGCTCCTGGAGGAGCACCTCGCACGGGCCCGTGGAGGGGTTTCTTAGCGATTGCTCGTCAACGGATGGAGAAAAGCCTCGACACGCGGCCATTTACGGGGCAGATCTGGTTCCTGATCCAGGCGAACTTGTTTGCGGCCGACTGTTTGTTGATCCGCTCGTCCTGATCTTTTTCTGCTGCTAGGAGCTACGACGATGTCTGAAGGTACAATCAAGCGTTTGACTGACAAGGGTTTGGGTTTCATCGAGAACGGCTCGGGAACTGACCTGTTCTTCCACATGTCCGCCGTTGAGGGCGTTCGGTTCGAGGAGCTTCGTGAGGGCCAGAAGGTGTCCTACAACGAGGGTCGTGGACCGAAGGGCCCGCGCGCCGAGAACATTCGCGTCGTCTAACTTCGTCGCGTAGAGAACGAGAGGGCCGGCCTAGTGCCGGCTCTTTTCGTTTCGGTGCGGTAGGCGATTGCGCGTAACGAGCTCCCGGCGGGAGCGCTCTACAGAGCATGATCCACTTCGTCGCCAGCACGGCGGGACCGGTGTCTCATCGCGCGAACCGGCAGGTCCTGGCCGAGGTCGCGCAGGGTGTCTGGTCAGCCTGCGGTGGGCCGACCGGGCAGCTGCCAGGCGCCTTGACGATCGCGATCGATCGCGCCGCCCGCGATCGCGGTCGAGCACCGGCGCTCGAGCTCACGCAGATCGCGCGTGCCGATCTCCGCACCGTGGTCGAGCGCGCCTCCGCAACCGCAGTCGGTACGCTGGCGCTGCTCGCGGCCGAGCTCGGGGCGCGCGCTGCAGGCGCTCGTCATCCGTCGATCGGAGAGCTCGGCATCGAGCTCGGGATCGGACTGCACGTGCTCGAAGATCTGAAGACGACGATGGGGCCCGAAGCAGCGCGTGCGGATCTCTGGCAGCTCCGGCCGACCTGGAGCTGGGTCTGGACCTCGGAGGCGGCGGATGACGCGAGCTGGGTGCGCGGCGTGCGCTGGGCGAAGCAGGTCGCGGAACGTGGCTCGGACCCACTGCCACTCGCGCGATTTCTCGCGCAGTTCTCGATGCGGCGAGGCGCGGCAGAAGCGAGGGCTCAGGTCGACGCGGCCCGCGACGCGATCCAGCGCGCCACCCGTGATGTCGGATAACGTCGCCGGGTGTGAGCCCACCGGGAAATTCGGGGTCTTGTGGCTGGCTGCCCCCAAGGATCTCGAGCGCGCTCGTGCAAGTGCCTGATCAGCGCGTGGCACGAAACATGAGGTAGATGCCGTCGTGCGCACCTCAACCATCCTCGTCGCCGGCCTCGCTTCTCTCCTCGCCGCGTGCACCGGCACGATCGGAGACGGCGGCGATGATCAACCGCCGCCACCACCGCCGGCGACGGATGTCCAGCTCGTCGTGCGCGACGGCAGCGCGCCACAAGCGAACGTCCGCGTCA
>JACCQV010000083.1 GCA_013813945.1 Deltaproteobacteria bacterium
CCGCGCACCGGTACACATCCAGCGTCTGGAAATGGAACATCGACCCGGTATCGGCCGGTGGCTCGGCCGGTTGCCTCGGAGTCGCCTACGCAGACGCCTACGCCTACGCCTACGAGGTCAACACAAACAATCCCTGGGGTTAGTCAGGGCGCTCGAGCTCGGTATCGCCGGCGCCGCGGTCCGGCGACCCACTTCCTCGCACCGGGCCCGGTGCTCGCGGGATCTTGTCGAGCTGGATCTGGGTCATCGTGTTGCTGGTGACCGTCATCTCGTGTGCCCTGTCACGGTAGCCACGCAGCTTGAGCGTGAAGGTCACCGGTGCCGTGCCGGTCGGCCACTCGAGCTTGAGCGGCGTCTTCCCGAGGGCGATCCCGTTCGGATCGTACACCGTTGCGCCGCTCGGCTTCGAATCGAGCGTCAGCTTCGCGAGCGCGATCGGGACAACCACGATCCCCGCATCGACAGCGACCGCAGGTGCTGGTGCATCCACCACCGCCACGACGCCGGCCGCCGAGCTCGCGCCGGCAGTTGAGGGCGTGGCGCTGCCCGGTGGGCGACCGCACCAGGCGACCGTGAACGCGCCACCGCCGAGACCCAGCAACAAGCCAACGACGAGCACGATCGGCCACACCCGGCGCGGCGGCCGCGACGAGTAGCCGATCGGCGTCGAGATCCGCATCGTGTTCATCTTCGGCTCGGTCGGCATTGCGAGCCCGGGGACCGGAATCTGCTTGCTCGTGCCCGGGCTGCCGTACGGCGCGTCGCCCGGAGATGCACCGGGCGGCTGCAGGGGCAGACCGCCTTGCTGCATCATCCGCGTGCGCGCGTCGGCAGCGGCGAGCATCTGCCGGCCGTCGACGACCGCCTCGCCCGGAGCCACGCTGCGGGCCGGTGCGATCGGGGGCGAGCCGCGCAGGTACGACTCGGGATCGAGCAGCGCATCGCGCAGTGCCAGCATCGTCGCGAACCGCGCGTCCACCGGCTTCGCGAGGCAGCGCAGCAGGATCTGCTCGACCGAGGGTGGAATCGCGGGATTCAGGGCGCGGGGAACCGGCGGCAGCACGGTGACCTGCTTGACGAGGACCTCGCCCATCGTCTCGCCGTCGAACGGCAGCACGCCGGTCATCATCTGGAACAGCAGCACACCGAGCGCATAGATGTCCGTGCGGTGATCGATGTCGCGCTTGCTCTCGCACGCCTCCGGCGACATGTACTGCGGCGTGCCGAGCAGAACACCCACGGCGGTCTGTACGGCGGACGCGCCCGATGCCGCGAACATCTTCGCGAGGCCGAAGTCGAGCACCTTGACGAAGTCCTGATCGCCGAGCCGGTTCATCAACATGATGTTGTCCGGCTTGAGATCGCGGTGGATGACACCCGACGCGTGCGCCGCGGCCAGCGCACTCGCGATCTGCGCACCGATATGAAGCGCGCGCATGACGTCGAGTGCCCGCTCGTGGGTCATGACATGGGCGAGCGTCTTACCGTCCAGGTACTCCATGATGTAGTAGTGGTCGCCCTCGGGCGTCACGCCGAAATCGTGGATCTCGACGATGTGCTCGTTGCCGATCTTGTTGACGGCACGCGCTTCCTGGAAGAACCGCTGCACGACGTCCTTGTTGCCGGCGAGCTCGCGGTGGATGACCTTGAGCGCGATGCGCTTGCCGATCTGCGGATGCTCGGCGAGATACACCGCCCCCATCCCACCCGTGCCGATCTTGGCGAGGATGCGGTAGTTGCCGATCGTTTGGCCGGCCGCGATCAAGTCACCCGAGTGTACTCAGTGCTTCGGTCCAGCGCAGAACTGCTCGTAGTCGATGAGCGGGATCTTCGTGCGGTCGACGCCGTCCCCGCAGGTCGGGCACTTCGGATCGCGGCGCAGCTTCAGCTCACGGAACTTCACCCGGAGGGCGTCATAGACGAGGAGGCGGCCGGCCAGCGACTCGCCGAGCCCGAGCAGGAGCTTGATCGCCTCGGTCGCCTGCAGCACGCCCATCACGCCCGGAAGCACGCCGAGCACGCCGGCCTCGGCGCACGATGGCGCCTCGTCGGCCGGTGGCGGCTGCGGATAGAGGCAGCGGTAACAGGGGCTGCCGTTCGCCGGGAACACGGTGAGCTGGCCTTCGAACCGGAAGATCGACGCGTGGATCACCGGCTTGCCGAGCCGCAGCGCGACGTCATTGACGAGGTAGCGCGTCGCGAAGTTATCGGCGCCGTCGATGATCACGTCGTAGGGCGTGATGAGCTCGATCGCGTTGTCGGCGGTGATCCGTGTGCGGTGCTTGTCGACCTTCACGTCGGGGTTGAGGCCGCGCAGCGTCAGCTCGGCACTCTCGACCTTCGCTGTTCCGACCCGATCCGTGCCGTGGAGGATCTGGCGCTGCAGATTCGATGCGTCGACCACGTCGTCATCGATCATGCCGATCGTGCCGATGCCGGCAGCCGCCAGGTACATGCTCGATGGCGATCCGAGGCCACCGGCGCCGATGCACAGGACCTTGCTCTTGAGCAGCTTGACCTGCCCGACGACGCCGACCTCCGGCAGCATCGTGTGCCGCGAGTAGCGCGCCTCTTGATCGCCGCGCAGCGCCGCGGGCATCTCCCACGGCAGGCCGGCCTTCTTCCAGCCACCAAATCCACCGGTCAACCAGCGAACGTTCGCGTAGCCGAGCTCGAGCAGGCTGCGCACCGCGAGCACCGAGCGGGTACCGGCAGCGCAGTAGAGGACCACGGG
>JACCQV010000868.1 GCA_013813945.1 Deltaproteobacteria bacterium
GGAATATCTCGAGGGCGAGTCGCTTGGAGCGCGGTTGCGCACGACCGGGCCACTCTCCATCGAGGTTGCGTGCGAGCTCGGCTGCGCGATTCTGTCGCCGCTCGCGGCCGCGCACGGCGCGGGAATCGTTCACCGCGATCTCAAGCCAGACAACGTGTTCCTCGTTCGCCAGAGCCGCGGCGAGATGGTCAAGCTCCTGGACTTCGGCATCTCGCGCGCAGCAGGCCTCGAGAACGAGTTCCGGCTGACGACGACGGGGCTCGTGCTCGGCACCCCGTACTACATGTCTCCCGAGCAGGCGCGCGGTGACAGCTATCTGACATCCGCGTGCGACATCTACGCCGTCGGTGTGATCCTGTACGAGATGCTGGTCGGCTCCGTCCCGATCCATGGCGAGAACTACAACCAGCTCATGTTCCGCGTGATGTCGGGCGAGTTCGTTCCGCCGCGGCACCACCGTCCCGATCTGCCGCCCGGCCTCCAGGACATCATCCTCCAGGCGATGGCGCTCGATCCGCGCGCACGGCCGCCGACTGCGGTGGACCTCGAGCACCGGCTGCTCGCGTTCTGCCGCCCGACGTTTCGCGAGCACACGATCGAGCGGATCTCGGCGACTGCGATGCCGCGCTCCAAGAATCCGAGCTCGGCTCCGCTGGAGATGGGCACCGACCGCACGATGCTCGTCGAGCCGGGCTCCATCACGCCCACTCCGCCACCGCAGCTCGCAGCGAATGCCGCGCCTGTCGCGCGACCGACCAGGTCGAAGGCGCCGTGGATCGTCCTCGCACTGGTACTGGTCGGCGGTGTCGCCGCCGCCGCGGTCGTGATGACCAGCTCGTCGGAGACCGCGAAGACGACCGAACCCGTGGCGACGATCGAACCGAAGATCGTGGCGAAGTCCGAACCGAAGATCGAACCGAAGGTCGAGCCTCCGCCGATTTCAAACGCTCCGCCGGTGGTCGAGACGGTCACGCTGCGCTTCGCGATCGAGCCGGCCGCAGCGAAGATCCTGATCGACGGCAAGCCGATCACCGGCATCGAGCACGTCGTCCCGAAGGACGACGTCACGCACAGGCTGGAGATCGCGGCCGCTGGCTACACGCCCCATGACGAGGAGCTGCGGTTCACCGAGAGCCAGCGCATCCAGCTCCAGCTCAAGAAGTCCGGCACCACCCGTCCCGGCCGACCAACCAAGCCCGACCGCACGACCAAGCCCGACCGGACGACCAAGCCCGACCGCATCGACAGCACGAGCCCCTATCAATGAACCACACGCTCCTGCTCGCCATCGCCACCACGCTCGGCCTTGCTCCCTCGATCAGCGAGGCCCGCCCGAAGAAGAAGCCGAAGGAACCGATCAGCGACACCGAACCGAAGCCCGCGCAGAAGGAAGCGGATCGGTTCTTCAAGAGCGGTGTCGCGCTCTACAAGGAAGCGAAGTACTCCGAGGCGCTCGCCGAGTTCCAGCGCGCGTACGAGATCGCACCGCACCCGCTGGTCCTCTACAACATCGCCGGCTGTCACCGCGAGCTGTCGCAGTACGCGGAGGCAGTGAAGGCGTACTCGCAATTCCTCGCGGAGGGAAAGGGCCAGGTTCCTGCGGCGCGACTCACCGCTGCACAGACCGAGCTCGACAGCATCCTCGCCCGCATCGCCCGCGTCACGGTGACCGTCACCCCGGATGGCGCGACGCTACTCGTCGACGGCTCGCCGATCGGTACGCTGGTCGAGATGCCGCTGATCCTGTCACCCGGCGAGCACTTGCTCGTCGCCCAGGCTCCCGGCCGCAAGGATATGGAGCGGAGAGTCCGCGTCGCGTCGGGCGACGAGCTCACGGTCGACCTCAACCTCCTCGAGCTGCCACCGGAGCCTCTCCGAGGTGTGGGTGCAGGCTCGGTGACGGGCGCAACCACGGCGAGCGGATCGGCCAAGGCGAAGCGGTTCGGCGTTGGCGCCGGGTTCGGGACCAACTTGCGTCGCGTCGGCGAGACCGGTGCACCATCGGTGGGAATCGGGGTCTCACTCGGCTCACGACTCGAGATCGGCGCGGACGTCGTGATCGTCGCGTACACGGTGATGCCGAGTGTGCGCGTTCGCGTCGCAGGATCGGCGCTGTCATTACACGTCGTTGGTGCAGTTCCAATCTCGTTCACCGACGGCGAGATGTCCGAGACGTTCGTTGCGGGCGCAATCGGCCTCGGCCTGCGCTATCGGCCGGTGCCGGGATTTGCGGTGCGCCTCGAAACCTTCGCGAGCTTCGCGGGAAAAGACCACGGCATGAC
>JACCQV010000906.1 GCA_013813945.1 Deltaproteobacteria bacterium
CGCGCCCGTGCCGAGCTGTTCGCACGCGATACCGTGTTGCGCACGCTGGCGACCCGGTTCTCGTGCAGTCCCACCGACGTTCCGGCCGCGATCGACAAGCTCGCGCGCGATGCCGAGGCGGTGGGCAGCGAGCTGACTGTTCTCCGCGGCCGACTCGCGACCTCGATCGCGGCGGCGTTCCCGGGCACCGGACCCGTGGTCGCGGCCGTCCCCGCGGAGCCCGAGCTCCTGCGCAGCGTCGCTGCGAAGCTGGTCGCTGCAGGGCGCGACGCGATCCTGTGTGCGCCCGAGGAGGCAGGGACCACTGTCGTTTTGTTCAGGGCTGCCGGATCTACGCTCGATTGCGGTGGTGTGTGGAAAGCGCTCTCCACTCGGATCGGTGGACGGGGAGGTGGTCGGGCCGATCGCGCCGAAGGGCGACTGACCACTTCGATCGCGGACTGGCCGGCCTTGATCGCGGAACTGTCTCCGTAGCGCGCCTCGCCGCGACGAAGCCAGCGGTCGCGGAGAACGGCGCCGCTAGCTCGTCTTGAACGTCACGGACACTTCCTTCTCGTCGTTGTCCTTCGGGAACGCCGTGGCGGACAGGACGTTCTTGATGCAGGTGCCGAGCGGTGTGCCGTTGAGGCCGGCTGGCTCCAGCGAGATCTTCTTCGCGCGACCGTCGATCGACACGACGATCACGACCTTGACGCCGGCGGGCGGCGCGCCGTGGTCCTGCGCGCACTTGTTGATCCCCGGCCGGTGCGCCTGGAGCGCGATCGTGTACGGGTTACCCTTTGGCTTCGTCGGTGACTTGTCGGGCTTGTCGGGCTTGTCGGGCTTGTCGGGCACCGGCACCGGCACCGGCACCGGCACCACCGGATCGACCACCGTGGGCGTGGGAAGGATCGGCGTGTTCTGATCGACGGACTCGGACGTGATGTTGACGACCGCGGGAGCTTGCTGGCGCTGGTCCATCTGCTTCCACACAAGGAACAGCGCCCCGCCAGAGATCCCGACCATCGCGATCGCGAGCAGCGGCCAGATGATGCTGCGCGACGATCTCGCGGGCATCGGCGCCTGTGACATCGGGGGCAGCGGCACGATGGCGACCCCGGTCGTGCTCGGCTCGATGCCGAACGGCGGCGGGGTTCCCTGATTGGTGCCGCCGGCGAACTCCTTGCCGTCCGTGGGCGTGCGCGTCTGGCGGAACTCCATCGGTCGCTCGTTGATCGTCGAGTCGACCGCCGGAAACTCGTCATCGTCCTCATCGTCGACGTCGGTCCTCGGGCCATCGTCCTGGGCGATCATGGGCATCGTGGAGCGAATGCCGGAGGTCGTGCGCTGGACCGCCGCCTGGACCTGGATGTTGCGCTTGTGGAGGTCAGCCGCAAACTCCGCCCGGATGAAGTCGCTGATCTGGCCTTGTGACCACGGCCGACCGAATGGCGCGAGTGCATCGAGCACCGCCGTACCGTACTGGCGCGCCGATTCGAACCGATTGTTGGGATCGCGGTCGAGTGCACGCGACAGCACGTCCGCGAGCGCCTCGGGCACGTCGGCCCGGTAGCGCCGGACATCGGGAATCGGTTGCTCCATCACGGCGCGAAACGTCAGGTAGTCGGTCTTGCGCTGAAACAGTCGACGTAATGCGATCAGCTCGAACGACACGACGCCGAGCGCGAACACATCGGCACGCCGATCAAGGCCGCCGCCCCGCAGCTGCTCCGGCGCCATGTACGCGTACTTGCCCTTGACCGTTCCGGTCTGGGTGTTGGACGAGGCGTCCTTGACCTTCGCGATCCCGAAGTCGAGGACCTTGACGACGCCCGCCTCGGTGAGAAAGACGTTCGACGGCTTCACGTCGCGGTGGACGATGCCGAGGTCCGCGCCCGTGCGCTGCTCCTTCAGCTCGTGCGCGAAGTGAAGTGCATCGGATGCTTGCTGGATGACGCCGGCGACGAAGCCGAAGTCGAGCGCGGCACCGGCCTTGGACGCCTTGCGCAGGAGCGGCAACAGCGTGATGCCGTCGAGATACTCCATCACGATGTACAGCTGGCCGTCGGTCTCGCCGAGCTCGTAGACCTGACAGATGTTCGCGTGCGAGAGGCGTGATGCGAGGCGCGCTTCGGCGATCAGCATCTGGCGGAAGCGCGGATCGTCCGCGAGGTGCGGGAGAATCCGCTTGACGACGAACAGCTTCTCGAACCCGGCAGCCCCTTCGAGGTGGGCCAGAAAGATCTCGCCCATGCCGCCGGTCGCCAGCCGCGCGAGCAGCTCGTAGCGACCGAGCCGGCTTGGCGCCTGGACCCCCGGGATGCCCATTCAAACTAAATTCTAGCAGAGCCGCCAGGTTCGTACGGCGCCTACATGGCCCTACCGATGCGCGCTATACACGCGCATGCGCTGCGAGCTTCACTGCCACTCGACCTGCTCGGACGGCACCGAGGAGCCGCATCAGGTCGCGGCCCGCGCGGCCGAACGCAAGGTCGAGGTCTTCGCGCTGACCGACCACGATACCTGCGCGGGTTCTGCAGTCGAGGTCGCGGGAGCGCGGACGCTGCGCGCCGTCGAGATCTCGTGCGACGACGCCGGTCGCACGATTCACGTGCTCGCCTACGATCGCGGCGGCGCGTGGCATCTGCTCGAGGATCGCCTCGCCGCGGTCCGCACCGCGCGGACGAACCGACTGCGTGTGATGGCGGCTCGGCTCCAGCAACGCGGCATCTCGATCGACGTCGAAGCAATGATCGCCAAGGCCGGGCATCGAGCGGTCGGCCGTCCCGATCTCGCGCGCGCGATGGTCGAAGCCGGCATCGTGAGCTCGAAGAAGGAGGCCTTCTCGCGCCACCTCTACGATGGTGGCCCCATCGACATCCCGCATGCCGCGTTGCCAATCACCGAGGCGCTCGAGCTCGGCGTCGCGGCCGGTGCAGCGATGGCTCTCGCGCACCCTCACCTGTACGACCACAAGAGCGTGGAGCTCGTGCGCACGCACCAGACGCATGGCCTCACCGGCATCGAGGCGTTCGCGGGTGGTTACGATGCGCGCGAGCGATCGCGTTGGACCTCCCTCGCAGACAAGCTCGGGCTCGTCTGTACGGGCGGCTCTGACTGGCACGGGCCGGAGGAAGCGAAGTGCGAGCCGGGGGTCGATCTCCCCGTGGACCGCAGCGAGGCGCTCGTGCGCTGGCTCGGTCTCTAGCGAGCGCGCGGCTTCTTCTTCAGCTTCGCCTTCGCCGCGAGCTTCTTTCCCGACGGCGTCTTCGCATTCCCCTTCTTCTTCTTCGCCGCCTTCTGCCGGAGCACGGTGGGCTCCTTCGGCGGAACTGGTGGCGGCGCAGTGTGGCCGAGCTCGACCACGCGCGCGTACTCGGCCTCGCCGACCGGCTGCACGCTGAGCCGCATACCGCGCCGCAGCACCATCATGTCCGCGAGCGCGGCATCCGTGCGCAACCGATCCATCGCGACGAAGTGCGGGAACGTCTCGACGTACTCGACATCGACGCAGTCCCACACTGGCGTCTCGCGGGTCGCCTTGGGGTCGTAGTACTTGCTCTCGGGATCGAACTGCGTCTCGTCGACGACGCCGGTGCGAACCACCTTCGCGAGTCCCGCGACGCCCGGCGGATCGACGCTCGAGTGGTGGAACAGCACCTGATCGCCGACCGACATCGCCCGCATATGCGCGCGTGCGAAGTAGCTGCGGACGCCACTCCATGGCTCGACCTTGACGCGCTCGAGATCCGATATCGAGAACGTGTCCGGCTCCGACTTCATGAGCCACTGCTTCGCCATGCGGCGAAGATACGCTACCGCTTCTCCAGTAGCGCGCCCCACAGCGTCATGCCGGGCCCAAACGCGATGCTCGGGATCAGCGTGCCCGGCGCGATCGCCGGGTCCGAGAGCAGGCGCATCCAGATATGCGGCAGGGTCGCGGACATCATGTTGCCCTGCTCGCGGAGTACGTTGCGGCTCGCGGCCAGCTGGTCGTCACGCAGCATCAACACGTCGATCACGCGGTCGATGACCCACGCGTCGCTCGGGTGAACCGCGAACGACGCGTCGCGCAACCGTCCGAGATCGACGTCGGCGGATGCAAAGAGCTCGCGGACAAAGCCGCGCAGCGCGGAGGCAACGGCCTCCGGAACCGAGACGCTCGAGGACTGCAGGGTCATTGCATCGACCACACCGGCGACGTCGCGATGGTGAATGCCGAGGACGCGGAGGCCTGCGACCGGGGTGGTCTCGGGGACCATCGAGTAGCGGATCATGCCGTCGGCGACCGTCGTGTCCTCCGCCGGTGTGGCGGTGCCGCACGTCAGGGTGCTGAGCTCCGTATGGGCAATGTCGACGCGCCGCACGCTACCCATGCGCTGCGCCGCCATCTGGATCGCAGGGACCGCGGCATGGCCGCCAAGGCGGTACGCGTGGGTGACACGCGTGTCCCACGCGCGCGTGGCAACCAGGCGCTGGGCCCCACTCGGCTGGAGGTAGCCACCGCAGGTGACATGAATCAGCTCGTCAGGAGCGGTGTCGTCGGCGTAGATCGAGGCGAAGTACCGATCGACGACCTCACCGATCAGGCGCGTCCGCGCACCCGCGCCCGCGTGCCGAGGGTCGCTGGGGAGATCGTAGACCACGCAATCGCCATCCTTGGTCTCGCCGACCTGCTCGATCTCTGCCGGCGCGGCGGCGAGCCAGGTGTGGGGGCGCGCCTGCGAGACCTGAAACCGGGGGCGAGTCCACCGAAACCGAGTGAGCAGCGCGTCCATGCGCGAGCGGGCGTGCAGCTTCCGATCCAGGAGCTTCGTAGCGCGGCCTACAGCGCTGTCTCGTCTCACCCGCCGACGGGCACGCCGACCTCGAGGGTGTGGAGCGGGAGGTCCTTGGCTGCCGCACGCACCTCGTCCGCAAAGCCCGTGAGGTTGACGTTGAACGAGAACTTCGTCGGGCCGCCGAGCGGGCGGAAGAAGTCGTCGTAGTGGGTGGGGATGATCAGCTTCGGGTCGAGCGCGTGGACGATCCGCTCGATGTAGCGCGGCGTGAACCGCCGCCCCGAGGCCCCGCACAGAAACAGATCGACGCCGCGGTCCTTGATCTCGTCCT
>JACCQV010000933.1 GCA_013813945.1 Deltaproteobacteria bacterium
CAGGATCTGCGAGCCCTTGCCGGGGACGAAGCCGGTGTCGACCGCCACGGACGCCGTCGCGGTCCCGCTGAGGAGCGGCTTCGACGTCCCGCCTGTACAGGGGCCGACGGGCGGGTGACCGTTGAACAGGTCGCCCGAATAGACGAAGAGCTTTCCGGCGCCGTTGACCGTGCCCCACACGATGATGTCGTCGGTTGCCATCGCGCCGGTCTGCGTGACGCGCGCACCTCCGATGCCGCGGATGGTCACGGCCGCACCTGCGTCGTCGAGCAGCTGACACTTTGGCGAGATCGCCGGAGCGTTCATGTAGAACACGCCGAAGACGCTGTCACCCGCGGCCACGATCGGTTGCGAGGGATGCGCGACCGCGGGCATGTCGACGCGAGGCGGGGCGAGCATGTACGCGGCGGCATCCGGCTGCTCGGGACCGAAGAGCTGATGCGAGATGAGGCCGCCGACGCCACTGAGGATCGCGATGCTCGCGCTGCCCGCGTTCGTGATGAGAGCGACTTCGTCGCTGGCCGGATCCGCGAGCAGGATCGGCTGCGGATCGAGGTTGCCGATCCCGAACTGATTGTTGAGGTTGAGCGCGGTCGGCGCGAGATCGGAGTCGCCGTTGCTCGCGTAGACGATCTCGGTGAACTGGGCTTCGCCCGCACCGAACGCGACGAGCTTGCCGCCGCCGCCCGGGGTCGACGTGCGTGAGCCGCGCTGGAGCGCGACACCGTAGTCGGTCGAATCCGAGTTCGGCTTCGTCGTGACGCTGACCCAGGTCTCTTTCTCGAGGTCGTCGAACTCGGTCCACTTGCACGCGGCCACCGACGAGCCGAACGCGGACACAAGCGCGATCAATTTGATGGTGCGCATCAGAAGCTCATCCCCATGCCGAGTCCGGCATAGCCAGGGGCAATCTGTGGTTGGAGTGCGAGTGCGCGGACATCGATCAACGCCTTCGACGGTTCGCCCTTCTCGCGGAACGTGTAGTAGATCGCCGTCAGCGCCGTGATGCCGGCGATCACGAACGTGGCATCCGCCGCGATCGCGAACGCCTTGCCCTTGAAGAACCGCGGATCATCTGGATCCGGGGGTGGGTTGCCGGCCGCGATCTCGGCGTCGAGATCGTCGCGATACTTGTTCGCCTGCAGACCCAGGTAGATGCCGCCGACGCCAAAGCCTGCGGCGAGCACGTACGCGATCACTGCGTCGCTGCGGCTCGGCTTGGGCGCGAGGCCGACCTTGATCGACATCTCCGTCTTCGCCTGGATCGTGACCTTGCGCGAGTACGACTTGTAGCCAGGGCGCGAGACGGTCACGACGTGCTCGCCTTGCTGGACGGCCTTGAGGCACGGGCCGCGCTCGCACGCGACCTGACCGTCGATGTAGATCGTCGAGTCCTCGACGCCGAGGCCGATCACGTTGAGCTTGCCGACGGGCGCCCCCTTGAGTGCCCCCTTGATCGCGTGGGTCTCGCCGGCGATGACCTCGACCTCTTCCTTGTACTCGTCGTAGCCCTCGGTCGAGATCCAGAACGTGTGCTTGCCGGGCTTGATGTTCTGCGACAGCGGCGTCTTGCCGACGGGACCGATCGACTTGTCGTCGATGTAGATGTTCGCGCCGGGAACATTCGAGGTGATCTCGACCCAGCCGAGATAGTCTTCCTGCGCCATCACGAAGCTGAGCACGAACAGCTTGCTCGGATCGGCGGACACCGTCTTGTCCGCGATCTTGTAGCCGCGCTTCTCGACGATGATCTTGTGCTCACCTTCGAGCGAGCCGGACCACGGGGTCGTCGCGAACGGACCTTTGCGCTTGTCGTCGAGGTAGATCGTCGAGTTCGAGGGATCGCTCTCGACGACGATCAAGCCACGGACCTTGACGTCACCGAGCTGCTGGACCTCCTCCGACGGAGCGACCGGCACCGGCGCGGCGCTGCCGGCGCCTGCGGGTGTCGCGCCGGTGTCCTTGACGCGCTTGATCTCGGCCTCGAGGACCCCGATCGCTTTCTCGACCTTCGGCTTGTCCGACGCCGTCGGATCCTCGGCGAGGTACTTCTTGTAGTTGTCGACGGCCTTCTGATAGGCCTCGATGTCCGACGTCTTCTTCCCCTTCATGTGGAAGCTCGCGCCGATGTTGTAGAGGAACTGCGGGAACGGCCGGGCGGCGTAGGCGTCCTGAAACCCCTGCGCGGCCTCGTCGTACTTACCCTGCAGATAGCTCAGCTGGGCATTGTCGAACGCGGACTGCGCCTTCTTCAGTGCATCGGCCGGCTGGGCATGGGCTGGTGCGATGGCGATCGCCAGGATCGCCGCGCAAAACCCAGCGCAAACCACGAACATAACGCGTGATTTCATAGTCTCTCCCCGAGGCCGGAAATCGTATCACACGCCGACGAACGCAACGTTCTTTGCCACCGGGTCACGTGTCGTTCGACACGCATTCGCCGGCGCGCTGTCATCCGCGCGGCCCAGTACGAGACCGAACAGGATGATGTCCGTCTCGGCGATCGGCAGCCGCCCTCGCAGGGGCTCGGGATATGCGGCGATCGACGCCATCGCGCAGGTATCGAT
>JACCQV010000942.1 GCA_013813945.1 Deltaproteobacteria bacterium
CTCGTGCCGCGAGTGATCAATGCGGATCGGCCCGACTGCGACCACGGGATCTTCCGCCGCGCCATGGCCTCGTGCATGTCGCAACGCGACTCGAATCCGCGCGAGCAACTCGCTCGCTCCAAAGGGCTTTGTCAGGTAGTCGTCGGCGCCCGCATCGAGCGCCAAGACTTTGTCATCCTCGCGATCACGTGCTGACAGCACGATCACAGGCGTCTTCGAACACTCGCGAAGTCGACGCAGCAGCACCATGCCGTCGCCGTCCGGCAATCCAAGATCGAGCAGGATCGCGGCGGGTGGCGTCCCGGTCACGATCGGTTCTGCTTCTCGCATCGATCCTGCTTCCAAGACGCGAAAGCCGTTTGCGCTGAGCGTGGAGCGCAGGAAACGTCGCATCGGCAACTCGTCTTCGACGATCAGGACCGTTTCGTTCATGAGGCCGCCAATTGCTCGGCGACGGGCGGCGGACCTGCTGCGACACGGACGCGAAAGGTTGAACCACCACCGACGCGCTGTTCGGCTTCGATCCGCCCTCCGTGGGCGAGGACGATCCCCCGGCAAACAGCAAGGCCAGCACTGCGGCAGCCACCGATGAGCCGAGGACATACGCGACTTCAGCGCCCAACGATTCCGCGAGCCCAAGGTGGTTCTCGACGCGATCGCGATCGGCTTGCGAAAGCGGCGCCGCTGCATTCAGCGCGACGTGCACCGCGTACCACCTGGCACCCAAGCTCTCCGCAAGTCGCCTGGACGCGTGAACGAGACGCTCGGAGCCTGGACTCGGGCCAACGCAGACCACCACGCACTCGGGCGCGGAGCCCTCGATGGGGTCGGTCCCGGCGATGTCGTTCACGAGTGCAGGCTACCTCTTTCTCGGGTCGGCGAGAGGCCGGGCCTGAGGGCGCAGCTGGAGCACGCCCGCAGCAGCACGTACGCGAGCACCGCGAGGCTCACGAGGCTCAGCACTGCGACGCCACCAAGCGCGGTCACGTCGCGCGCGATCACCGCGAACCAGTGCGGACCGATCGGATTACTCGGATCGCCGGCGCCGCGCAGCCCCATCACGATCGCGCGATCGATGCCGTGGCTCTCGCCCTCGCTCATTCGATCAGCGACCGCTGCGAATCCCCACGCCGCGCCGGCGGCGATCGCCAGCACGACGATCAGCCAGAGGTCGTGGCCACATCGTCCTCGAGCGCACCGGATGGAATACGTACAAGCTCGATCAGGGTGCGAGCCGCCGTGGCCAGGTCCGGACCGCGAGCGATGCGGGCGATGTCCTGCTGCTTCGCATGACGAAGCAGTCCATCGGAACGCCCACCTATGGCTTCGTTGATCGGCAGGAGACCGAGGAGCTGCTCGTCTCCGCCCGTGCCGAACCTGTGGTCACTCCGATGGTTGACCAGAGGTGTCGTCACCGGCCACTTGAGAGGTGCCGTCAGCTCGATTATACGGAGAGCCATCATGGACGAGGCGGTGTTCTGGAAGCTAATCGAAGAAGCGAAGACCGAGATGACGCCGGCGTCGTCGAATCAGCCGGAGCTCTTGCAGAAGAAATTGGAGGCACTGCAGCCACCCAAGATCGTCGAGTTCGACCGGATGTTCACGCGGCTCATCGATGACGCTTACAGCTGGGATCTCTGGGCCGCTGCGTACATCATCGAGGGCGGATGCAGCGATGATGGTACGAGCCCAGCCGGCTTGCCATCGAACGCGAGACGTCGCTCGGGCGGCTCGTCGCTCATGGCTTGGTGGTCGGCGTGGTCACGGGCTTCGTCGGAGCGTGCGGTGGCTTCATGATCGTTCCGGCTCGGAAACCCGGTCAGATGACCCAGGCGGCGGAGGTTCATCTGTCACGATGGCGGCGTGGCCGTCCTCGTCAAGCACATCATGACCTCCAAGGTCGTCACGTTCTTTCCGGAACAGTCTCTGACCCTCGCCGAGGAGGTCATGCGGCTCCACGGGTTCCGGCACCTTCCGGTCGTGGATGCCGATCAGCGCTTGCTGGGCATTGTCACGGATCGCGATGTCCTGGCGGCAAAGGTCAGCTCCGTGCGGGACATGGCCGATACGACGCGCGACCTGATCGAGTCGAAGGTCCTGATCCGCGACATCATGTCGGTCGAGCTGTGGAGCGTGCGGCCGGATTCACGCGCCTCCGCCGCGGGTACCATGTTGATCGATCACCGGTTCAGCTGTCTTCCCGTGGTCGATGACCACGGCAAGCTGATCGGCCTCGTGACCGAGGGCGATTTCCTGCGCTGCGCGATCCGGATGTTCGCGATGCACGACGAGGATCCCGCGGACACGACGCTTCCGTGAGCGGCGTCGATTCCCCGATTCCACCCGGAACGCATCAAAACCTAACTAGGAGAGTCGCTTCGCACGCAAGGCCAGGTGGTCCGCGAGCAAGAGCGTCATCGCGTCAACGCCGGGAACCGATGGCGACTGCAATTCCTAGTACTGCTGCCATACCGCCGATCCAGGGCCACGGTGACGTGCGCGTCGCCTTCGGGAGTGTGACCTTGCCGCGGTCTCCCGCTTCGAGGGCGGGCTTGATCGTGGGATAGGCGCGCACGAACAGCGCGGCTCCCGCGAGCATCCCGAGCACACCGGCGATCGCATCGCGTCGGCCTTCGCCCACCGCAGCGAGCGTCGTCCCCGGGCAGTAGCCGATCACTGCGAGCCCGGAGCCGAACAGCACCGCCCCGGCGAGGATCGATCCGACGCGCAGCGGTTTCACGTCGAGGGCCGCGTGACCGGTCTGCACGAGTATCTGCACGCCGACCGCACCCACGACCATCGCGGTCCCCATGACCTTGGCGACCGTTCCGTCACGCAGGAGCAGTTGGTCGACGATCACCTCGTACTTACCGACCCTGCCCTTTTGCAGCAGCGTCCCGAACGCGACTCCGGTGCCGAGCCCGAGGAGCAGCTTGCCAGGTGCTTCAACGCGCACGACGCGACCCCTTTCCAAACAGAGCGCGCGCCACGAGTGCTGCGGTGACTCCCATCACGGGGGAGAACAGCCAGCTCGATGCAGCGAGTTGTTGCGTGCCGCTGATCGCGTGACCGCTGGTGCAGCCCTTCGCGACGCGAGCGCCAAACATCATCAGCGCACCACCGACGAATGCCCCCAGATCGCGGACCTTCGGCGACGCTCCGAAGCGGTTGGCCCATACGTCCGGGACACGCTTCGGATGACGATCACCGGATGCGTTCGCACTCAGCCAGCTGCCGAGCGCGACGCCAGCGGCGAGCATCCACTCCCAGTCGACCTTCGGGACCTCTTCGCTCTTGGCGAGGTAGGCGTTGACGCCGGATGCATGTGGCGCCACCCGCTGGCCGAGGCCCGCAGCCGTGTTTTCGAACGCGCCCGTGATCCCGATCGGTTTCTTCCCGGTGAGGAACGCAAACCAGCTCAGTGCGCCGATCCCCGCACCGACGACGTATGGAGACCACGACAGCTTCTCGAGGATGTTCATTCGCGTTTCCCTTCGATCTCGGGTGTCGTGATGCTGTGCTCGGATCCTTTGGCGGTCTCGAGCTCGAGCTTGGTCCAAGCGGTCATGCCGCCCAGCAGGTTCTTCACGTTGTCGTACCCTTGACGACGCAGGATGCTCGCGACGAGGCCAGCTCGATGACCGACGCTGCACACCACGGCGATCGGTGCCGCGCTCAGCTCGCGCTTCAGCTTGCCGACATGGTCTTCGACGTAGCCGACGTACAGGTGGCGCGCGCCGGCGATGTGCCCCTCGTCCTCAAACTCGGTGTCGTCGCGCACGTCGAGGACGACATAGTCCTTGCGCGCGGCCGCAAGCTCGCGCGGTGCGATCGTACCCGAGTATTCGATCGGCTGACCCGCGTCACGCCACGCGTCGAAACCACCGGCGAGCACGCCAGCAATGCCATCGACTCCGAGGCGAGCCAGTGACAGCACCGCGGTCTCGAGTTGCTTGATCTCGTCGAGCACCAAGAACACCGGCGTGGTCTGGTTTGCGAGCCAGCCACCGAAGATCGCCATCCCGTCGAGCCACATGCCATACGAGCCCGGCACGTGGCCACCCGCGAACGCCTCCGGATCGCGACCGTCGAGCACGATGCCTTGCTTGATCTCCGACGCGAACTTCTTCGCCGGCAGCAACGGAATCGCATCCGGGCGCTTCGCGACGGGGATGCCTCCGTCGAGATTCACCTTCTCCATCAGGGTGAAGTACGGCGGTCGCGGAATCCGTTCGCGGAGCTTCGCCTCCATGAACTCGGCGCGGCTCTTGGTGAACACCGGGTTGCAGGAGCGCTCCAGGCCGCTCGTGGATTCGTCTCGCTCGGCGATGTTTCCGCCGCATACGGATCCCGAGCCGTGCCCTGGCCACAGCAGCGTTTGATCGCCGAGCGGAAGCAGCTTCGCGTGGATGGCATCGAACAGCATGCCGGCGTGTTCGCGCGTCTTCTTGGGATCGGTGAGGTCGGTGCGGCCTGTTTCGCCGATGAACAGCGTATCGCCGGTCAGCACACCCCACGCGCGATCCGGAATCTGCTTGAGAAACAGCGCGTAGCACGTGCTCTCCGGCGTGTGCCCCGGCGTATGGAGCGCCTGAATTACGAGCCCACCTGCCGTCAGCTTCTCGCCATCTTTCAGCCGGATGTCGGAGTGCCCGAAGAGGTGGTGATCGAGCGACACGATCTTCGCGTCGGTGCGTTCCGCGATCGCCTTCGAGCCGATCACAAAGTCTTCCTGGCGATGGGTCTCGAGGACGAACTTGATGATGAGGTCGTTTTCGCGGGCGACCTTGAGGTACTCCTCGATGTCACGGCGGGGATCGACCAGGATCGCCTGCTCCTTGTCGCCGAGCAGGTAGGCGTTGTGCGCGATTCCGGGTGTCTTGATCCGCTGGAAGAACATGCGACCCTCTCGGTAGAACGCAAGCACGCGACATGCCGAGGAACGCGCGCGACATGCCGAGGAAACGTTGACGCGGTGCGCGTGCAGCGTGCGCCCACGTCACCCCGCGTTGCCAAGCGGGCGGGTGCGCACCACGTTCTTCTGGGACGCTAGCGACTCACGGTCGCGACGAGCCCGAGCGCAGCACCGAGGCCGGTGGTGAGCAACGGGTTCGATTGCGACGATCAACCGCTATCGCAGCCGAAGAACCAGTAGAACGCGAAGCCTGCGGCTGCGCCGGCAACAGTGCCCAGCACCGGCACCAGCCGGCGCGGGCGGAGCCGCGGGATCGTTTCAGGTTCGAGCTCGTTCATGATGAACACAACCTAGCAAGGCTTTCGACGCGGGGGGACGACAACCTCGCGGCGCCTTGGTGTTCGGGGAGCGCCGCCAACGCTCGCTGCAATCGCGCGCGAACCTCATCCACGATCGGAGTCAGATTGAACCTACGTGGTCGAAGCTGGTCGAGACTGCACGGCTCTAGCCGGTCCGATTTTCACCGGCTTGCTTCAACTACCGCGCGTTCGCGATCAACTGCGCGAGACGCGCATGGTCAACGGGCTTTACAAGGTGCTCGTCAAAACCCGCCTCCCTCGCTTTGCGTCGATCCTCCTCGGCGCCCCAGCCCGTGACGGCGACCAGCAGTGGCTGGTCGAGCGATGCATCGGCGCGAAGGCGACGCGCGACCTCGTACCCATCGAGTCCGGGCAGGCCGATGTCTAGCAACACGATCTGCGGCCGCAGCTCGGCCGCCAGCGCGAGCGCTGCGGGTCCAGAGTGCGCGATCCGGGTCTCGTTACCCCCTCTCTCGAGCAAGTAGGAAAGCATCTCGGCCGCATCGACGTTATCGTCGACAACCAGGATGCGGAGCCTTCGCGTCGTCGAGATGGGGCCAACCTCTTCGACGAGCATGCGCGCGGTCGAGGGGGCGCCGAACGGTAGACGCACGGTGAACGTGGATCCCCTGCCCGGACCCGGGCTCTCGCCGGTGATCGTGCCGCCGTGCATCTCGACGAGGCGGCGTGCGAGCGTGAGGCCAATGCCGAGGCCACCATTCGCGCGGTCGAGCGATTGCCCGAGTTGCGTGAACATCTCGAACACCTGAGGCAGCTTATCGGCCGCCATGCCGATGCCGTTATCGGAGACGTCAACGCGCAACCAGCTGTCCGACTCGCGTTGCGCGGCGATTCGAATGCAGCCTCCCCGCGGCGTGTACTTCGCCGCGTTGGATAGCAAGTTTGCAAATACCTGCGCGATCCGAGTCGGATCGACATCAAGCGGTTGCGCACAGTCCATGAGGTCCATCTCGAGCGCATGGCCAGCCGCGTCGATCTGGCCACGGGTGGTCTCGATCGCGCTCTCGAGGATGTCGCTCAAGTCGGTGCGCGTGACAACGAGTGCAACCTTGCCGAGCGTGACCCGCGAGATATCGAGCAGGTCGTCGACCATGCGAACCAAGTGGACGAGCTGGCGCTTCATCATCGGAATCGTGCGGGCGGCCACGGCTCGGTCATCCGCCACCCCGAGCAGGTCGAGCCCCGTGCGGATCGGCGCCAGTGGATTGCGCAGCTCGTGCGCAAGAGTCGCGAGGAATTCGTCCTTGCGCTGATCGTGCTCGCGTAGCTCGGTGACGTCGAGCGTGACGCCATCGAAGCGTATCGGGGTGCCGTCGGGTGCGTATGCCGCTCCGCCGAGCGCACGGACATGCTTCACCCCACCGCTCGCGGGATCGACGGTGCGATAGATGACATCGTACGTGGTGTGGTTGGCGATCGAGGTATCGATCGACGTACGCGTGCGCTCGCGATCATCGGGATGGATGCGCTCGTAAAACACGTCCATCGTGACGCGCGCATCCAGTGACAACCAGAAGTGCGCCTTGACGCGCTCATCCCACAGCAGCTCGTCGAACGGCAAATCGCAGTACCAGAAACCCACGCCCGACAGCCGCACCGCGTACTCGAGACGCGCGCGATTCTCTGCGAGCGCGCGTTCGGCCGCGACTCGGGTGCGCGTCACAGCCGAACGCTCGAGTGCTTCCCAGCAGCGCGCGACGACCGTCGTCACGAGCTCCACTTCGAAGAGCGTCCACTTCCGGGGCACCTTCTTGTGCACGGCCATCGCCGCGGTGAACACACCTTGCTTGTGGAGCGGCACGCAGATTACCGCCCGAATCGTCGTCGCACGATACGCGTCCAGCAGTTCGCCCGTGATCCGGTCGTCGATGTCGGTGTCCTCCACGATGTACGGCGTGTTCGCGAGCATGTGCGCGACGCAGGCCGGTCCGAACGCCGCGACCTCCCAGCGCCCCACGATGCTCGGAACGTCGCGTGTCCAATCGCCCGTGATGTCGAATACTCGCTCGTCCTCCACTCTCGCGTACGCGCAGCGGTCGACGTCGAGGTACTCCGCGAGCAACCGCGCGGTGGTCTGCATGATGTCGTGCGGATCGACCAGGCGCTGCGTCGCGGCGTCGAGCGTTGCGATGAACCGGTGGCGTTCGCGAAGTTCGCGCAACTGTTGTTCCAGCTCGCTCACGCGCCTTGCTAGCTCGATCGTCACCTCCGTCGAGCATAGCCAAAACGATGAGCTGCGCACAGCGATCCCCAATGGCCCGGACGGGTGAGCGCATGCGCTCGCTGCGCAGGATTCGGAGACGGCGGCGGGGATCCAGCCGTTGCGAGCTGCTCCTTATCTTGCCAGCCGACCATCTCGGTTTGCTTGCGGCCCCATGCTTGTAGCGCTGCGATGCACAGCTCATCTCCGACGCCCAGCTGACCGTTGGCCTTCGTACATCGGCGGCTCTTCCCGGCGACTCGCGAACACCCCTTAAGG
>JACCQV010000993.1 GCA_013813945.1 Deltaproteobacteria bacterium
CAAGGCGAGAGAGTCCGCACGCCGAGGTCCCTCGATTTTCCGCGTCGCCACGTCGACGAGAGGCAGCGCAGGTCCGAACGTCACGGCGACGCCTGCTCGCCCGCGTTCTGCGGCCGTGCGCGGGCACTGTCGCTCGAGAACGATAGTCGCCGAACGCGATACGCCATCGACACAGTCCCATGACCCACAACAAACCTCCGCTGCGCCGCGCTCGCACCCGAGTCGGCCCTCGGCAACTCGCGCGCTCACGTCATCGGCGGTGCCTCGACCTGCGGCTCCTCGACCTCGTGGTCCTCGACACTCTCCTCGACGCTCTCCTCATCCACCTCATCGACAACCTCCGGCATCTCCTCGCGCAGCTCGTACGCCTTCTCGACCGGCGCGCGCTCCATCACGATGATCGAGTCGACACCCTCGAGACGCTTGCGGCTCGCCTTGGCCTCGGTCGAGCCGAGCTCGCCGCCCTGCTCGTAGGCGACGCGCGCATCATCGAGCTCGTCGACCTGCTCGAGCGCGGTGCCGAGGTTGTTGAACATGTACCCGGTCGCACCGGGCCGGCTGGTGGCTTCGACGAGCGCGGCAGCAGCCTTGCGATAGTCCTTCCGCTCGAGGTGCACGTAGCCGAGGTTGTTCCACGCCCAGACATTGTCCGGGTTGAGCACGGTGGCCTGCTCGAACGCAGCGATAGCGTTCTCGTAGTTGAAGCGGGCGAGCTCGGCGCGACCGAGCGTGTTGTAGGCCTGGCTCGATTCGGGGGCGAGCTTGACGGCCTTGTTCGCACTCTTGATCGCTTTGGCGCGCTCGCCGCTGGTGATGAACAGGCGCGCGAGCTCGATGTGTGGCTCGGACTGCTTCTTGTCGAGCTTGATCGCGGCCTCGAACATCTCCTTCGCGCGGGATTGATCGCCCTTCGCGGCGAGCTGCTTGCCGAGCTCGAGCGCGTCGCCGTAGTTCGTCGGGATCGCGATCGGCGTCTCGACCTGCTGCGCGGTGACGGGCTTGACCGCGTCGACCACCGGAACCGGCAGCGGCACGCGCTGGACGATCGGCGGCATCGGCGTTGCGGTCGGCGTGGGGACCTCGCGATCGCTTCCACACGCGACGACGGGAATAACAACGAGAGCAAACAGAACGGCACGGAGTGACTTCATGGTGACCTCTTCTTCTGGTCACCACGTAGAGCATCGGCCGTGCCACGCCGCGCTGGCAGGCGCTACGCGGGCTTGTGGGCTCGTGTGGGTGCGCGGACACGCATCGCGTCCACGCGGAGACTCAGAGGCCCGCTTGGCCCTTGATGTGAACCACAGCGTCGAGCTTGCCAGCGGGCACCGGCTGGCCCTGCTGCACCACCAGCGTCGAGCCGACGATGATGTTGAACGGAGTTTTGAACGTGTTCATCGCGTTGATCAAATCCGCCTTGCCCGTGGTGGTGAACGTGATCGGCGCGGGCGTCGAGATCGTCGTGTTCGCCGCGACGGCGGGAATCGTCCCGATCGCCTTCGCGAGCGGATCGGTCGGTTCCATCACCGAGATCGGCGCGACGTAGATCGTCATCACCGGTGTCGCGACGTTGAGCGTGTTGCTCGTGACCTCGTAGGTGACGCTCTCGAGCGTCACCTTGATCACCGGCTGGTCATCGATCGACTTGAGCTCCGGCTTCTCCATCAGGAGATCGATCGCCTGATAGAGGCTGACCTCGAGCGCGAGCTCGCAGCGCTGCGTCGAGGCGTTGCACGAGCCGGTGCACTCGTCCGGTCCGCACGCCAGCATCGCCGCTTCCGCGCACGTCGGCGGCATGCTGGGGCAGCTCCGGTTGAGGAAGGTCATCGCGGCTGCCTGGTCGACCTGCCAGCCGCTCGCGTCGATCGTGAACTTCTTGTCGGGCAACGTCAGATCGAAGCTCGTGACGTCCGAGTCGATGAGGCCGCAACCCGTGCCCATGAGCACGAACACGACCGCTCCCAAGCGGTTTCGTAAGTTAGTCATATTATTAAGCCTCAATAACGAACGAGGTCTGGCCATAGTAGCACTCGCTCGCCGAGCATCCCCACTATCTGACCGTGTCCCGACCGGTGCGTGACCGTCGCTACACTAGAGCGCTGCTACGAGCTGCTCGGCGACCGTCCACGGATCGGACCGGCGTTCGCTGACCTCCTGAGCGATCTCATCCAGTCCTCCGCGCGCAGCCATGGCGGCGGTTGCACGATCGGCCAGGAGGGCCCGTACGAGCTCGGCGAGGTGAGCTGACGCACGTGCGGTGGCACGCGCCGCTGCGGTGTCACCGTTCCAGGCCCGCTCGCGATGGCTCTCGACCGCGGCGGCGAGCTCCTTGATGCCCGAGCCATCAGCGGTGCCACGCGTTGCGATCGTTCTCACGATCTCGACGTCCTTGCGCTCTCCGCTCGCCCGCAGATCGAGCATGTGCAAGAGGTCGCGTTCGGTTCGATCGGCGCCTTCGCGGTCGGCCTTGTTGACCACGAGCACATCGGCGACCTCGAGCAGACCGCTCTTGATCGCCTGGATGTCGTCGCCGAGCCCCGGAACCGTGACGACCACCGTCGTGTGCGCCGCCTTCATCACGTCGACCTCGTCCTGCCCGACCCCGACAGTCTCGATCAGGATGCGCTGGAAGCCCATCGCGTCAAGGACGTGCGCTACGTCGAACGTCGAGCGTGACAGTCCGCCGAGATGACCGCGGGTGGCGAGGCTTCGGATGAAGACGTCTGGATCGAGTGCATGCCGCTGCATCCGGATCCGATCGCCGAGGATTGCGCCGCCGGAAAACGGCGATGTGGGATCGACACAGACGACACCGACCTTCTCGCCGAGCCCGCGATAGTGCGAGATCAGCGCGTCGACGACGGTCGACTTTCCGGCACCTGGGTTGCCGGTGATTCCGACGAGGTACGCCTTGCCGGTATGCGGAAACAGCGCCTTCAGCGACGCGAGCGCAGTGCCGCGACGGTCATCGAGGTCGCGCATCAGCCGCGCGGCGGTTCGAACATCACCGGCGAGGATCGGCGCGATATCAGGAGCGGTGTCGGTCACGGGGTGCCCTTGAACCGCTGCTCGGGACCAGCGGGCGTATAGATCTGGAGCGCGCGAACGGCGCTCGTGGCGGTGAACGCATGCTTCGTGTTCGCGGGGATCTGGATCACGCTTGTCGGTGTGACGGCCATCGCGACGCCCTTGATCGTCATCGTGCCGCTGCCCTCGAGCAGATAGAGCACCTCGGTCTCCTTCGCATGCACGTGCTCGGCAACGCTCGCGCCGGCCTTCAGCGTCAGCACCGACGCCGAGAGCGTCGGCTCCCCGATCGAGGAGGGCTCGGCGTAGATCGTGGATGGTCCGTAGGTCTTCGCCTTGGTCGCGGAGAGGAACACCGGGCCAGTCCGCTTCGTGGTGCCGGCCGACGGAGTCGGTAGCGCACCCGCACGCGCCGCTCCCTCCGCGCCGCCCGGGACCAGCACGAGCACGGCATGCACGGCGTCGGTGGACGGCGCCTTGATCTCGCGCGCACCTCCGGCGCGGATGAACATCATGTCGCCGGCTGCGACGGCGGTGCCCGATACGGTCGCGGGTCCGAGGAAGTACCAGAGCTCCGGGCGCTCGGGTGTCCGCGCTGTCGTCGTGCCACCGGCTGCGATCGCGAGCTCGATCATCGAGACGCTCGGATTGCCGGTGTTGTGCTCGTCGAGCAGGACGGCTATCGAGATCTTGCCCTGCCCGTTCCATGGGACCAACGCTCGATCGATCAGGTTCTGACCATCGGGCGCGCGGAACTTGAACGGCAACTGGATCGTCTGGCCGCGAAGCGGTGGCGCCCACCGATAGCCGGTCAGCACGGCAACCACACACGCTGCGAGCCGGGGCGTACGCGTCGAGTCCTGGACGACGCTGACCTTGGCCGAACCATCGCCGATCTCGATCCGAGCCGTCAGCTCGCCCTCGATATCGAACCGCTCGACCGCAGCGGCCGCCCAGCAGGTCTGCGAAGCCTCGTCGAGCTCGTTCATCGCCTTCTGGATCGCGGCGAGCTGCTCGTCCTGCGACGGTGCTGCAGCATCCGCGGGCGCGGCGGGCGGCGGGCCGGCGGGTTGTGGGCGCACCGGCACCGGTGCCGGCGACGGACATGCCGCGAGCACGAGCAGCGCGGCGACCGCGCCGAACCGCGGGCCCATCAGGCGCTCTTCGGCCGCAGGTACGACTCGACCCAGTCGATGATCTCGTGGGTGCTCGCGCCGGGGGTGAAGATCTTCGCGACCCCCATCGAGGTCAACTTGGGCATGTCGTCCTTGGGGACGATTCCACCGCCGAACACCACGACATCGCCCACGCCGCGCGCCTTGAGTGCGGCGATCACGGCCGGGAACAGCGTCATGTGTGCGCCCGACATGATCGACAGGCCCACGGCATCGACCGCCTCCTGAACGGCAGCCGCCGCGATCATCTCCGGCGTCTGGTGCAGACCGGTATAGACGACCTCGTACCCCGCGTCCGCGAGTGCTCGCGCGACCACCTTGGCGCCACGGTCGTGCCCATCGAGGCCGGGCTTGGCGACGAGGATCCGGAGCTTGCGCGCAGGGTCGGTCATGACCTGGGTGTAGCCTCAGCCGGCCGTGCGTAGCAAGCCGCGTGCGATCACGATGCGCTGGATCTCACTGGTCCCTTCGTAGATCCGGGTCGCGCGGACGTCGCGCAGGGCCCGCTCGACGGGGAAGTCACGGACGTAGCCATAGCCGCCGTGGACCTGGAGAGCGATGTCGCAGATCTGCCAGGCACGCTCGGTCGCGAATAGCTTCGCCATCGCGGCCTGCTGTGTGTACGGCTGGCCATGCTGCTTGAGGTACGCCGCGCGGAGCGTCATCAGCGTCGCGGCGTCGAGCCAGGTGGCGGCATCCGCGAGCATCGCCCCGATGCCCTGGTGCTTGATGATCGCCTGCCCCATCGTGTGGCGCTCGCCGGCATAGCGAACCGCCGCCTCGAGTGCGCCGCGCGCGATCCCGATCGCCTGCGACGCGATGCCAATCCGGCCGCCATCGAGCGCGACCATCGCGAGCGCAAAGCCACCTCCGGGCACGCCCATCAGCGCGTCGTCGGGAACCTCGACGCCGTCGAGCACGAGCTGCGCGGTCGACGAGCCGTGGAGTCCAAGCTTCTCCTCGAGCCGTGCGACGGTCAGCCCCTTGGCATCACCAGGCACGACGAACGCGGAGATGCCCTTGTGCCCCGCCGACTGATCGGTCTTCGCCCACGCAACCATCACGCCCGCGTGATCGCCACTGGTGATCCATTGCTTGGAGCCATCGAGGCGCCAGCCACCGTCGATCTTCGTTGCCGTGGTCCGCATCGCAGCAGAGTCGCTGCCGGCCTGGGGCTCGCTCAACGCGAAGGCTCCGGCCACCAGCTCACCACTGACGAGCCGAGGCACCCATGCCTCTGCGAGGACCGGTGATCCGTACTTCGCGATGAGCTCCGCGACCATGTTGGTGACCGACACGGTGACGGCGACCGAGCCATCGCCACGCGCCAGCTCCTGCAGGGCGAGCGAGTACGCAACCGTGCCGGCGTCCGCACCACCGAGAGCCTCGGGCACCGCGATGCCGAGGAGGCCGAGCGCAGCGAGCTCACGCATCTCCGCGAGCGGAAACTCGCTCGACAGATCGCGTGCGGCTGCGCGAGGCAGCAGGATCCGCTCCGCCGCATCGCGTGCGGTGCGCTGGACCAGCAACTGCTCCTCGGTCGGGGCGAAGTCCATGGCTATTCCGCGCGGTACTTCACGGCGAGCTTGGCGATCTGGCCCTTGGGGTCCGGCAGCCGCAACGCGAGTGCAGCCTTCGCAGCACACTCCGCCCACGCATCATCGATCACGGCCGTGCTCGCGAACCCGACCGACTGCGCCTTGCCACCTGGCCCGACGTAGACGGTCACCGTGACGTCCGACGGTGCGGCGATCTTCTTGGTCGCGCACACGTCGAGCTTGACCAGCTGACCACCTACGGCGCGAACCGCCTGATCCTCATCCCACGAGATCAGCCGGCCCTTCGCGGTGAAGTCGAGCGGGATCTGGAAATCGGCGTCGCCATTGATCGGCGGGCCGAACACCGCCAGCCGCGCCACGTCGAGCAGACACTTCTCGATCGGCCACGCGCCGAGGTCACTCTCCGCAAGGCGGACCGCGGTGACCGTGCCGTCCTTGCTGATGTCCCAGTGAATAACGACGTGACCGCCGAGCCAGCGCCGCTTCTTGAGCTGCGTCGTGTAGCACTCCGTCAGAGCAACCGTGTGCGGCGCAATGCCCGCCTCGATCACCTTCGGATCCATCCGACCGCGCGAATTGAGCATCGTGACGCCATCTTCATTCTCGTCCTCCTCGACGGGCACGCGCGTCGAGGCTCTCTCCGAGAGTACGGGCTCTGGCTTCGCGGGCGGTGCAGAACCGCCGCCGCACGCCATGACAAGCACGAGCAACGGCGCGGCCTTCACTAATTCGCCTCGAATCGATAGGTGTGCGACGTCGGGAACGGCTTCGGCAGCGTCGGGAACTGGATGGTCTTGATGTGCCCGATCACGCATTCCTTGAGCTTCTCGGACTCGAGCGTCGAGGTGAGCACCTTGATCTGATCCGGCGATCCGGATGGCGAGATCACGATCTCGAGTGTGATCTTGCCGCGCGAGTTCTTCGGCAGCTCCTTGGCGTCGACGGCATCGGCGAGGCAGCGCGCCATGATCCGCTCCTTGCGGTCGAGCATACGCACGATCTCTTCCATCTTCTCCGGCGGGACCATGTTGGCCTCGGCCGAGTCCTGCTGTTGATCCGCCGCGGCCTGATCGCCGTCAGACGTGTCGGTCGGAGTGGTGTCCGCCTTCTTGCCCCCACCACACGCCGAAACAAGAACCGCTGCAATCAAGAGTTGCTTCACCATCGTCATCCACCTTTCGCCAGGTAACCGGCGATCACCAACCGTTGGATCTCGCTCGTGCCTTCATAGATCTCCGTGATCTTCGCGTCGCGGAAGTGCCTCTCGACCGGGTACTCGGTCACGTAGCCGTTTCCGCCGAAGATCTGGATGGCCTCGCGCGCCGCCTTGTTCGCGATATCGGACGCGAACAACTTCGCCATCGCGGCTTCCTTGCCGTACGGGAGCTTCTCGTCCTTGAGCCACGCTGCGCGCAGCGTGAGGAGCCGGGCCGCGTCGATCTCCGTCGCCATGTCGGCGAGCTTGAACTGGATGGCCTGGTGCTGCGCGATGGGCTTGCCGAACGTCCGCCGCTGCTGGGCATACGCGAGCGAATCATCGAGAGCAGCGCGCGCGATGCCGAGTGCCTGCGCGGCGATTCCGATCCGGCCACCGTCGAGCGTCGACATGGCGATCCTGAAACCGCCGCCGACCTCGCCGAGGAGCAGACTCCCAGGCAGGCGCACGTCGTCGAGGAAGATCTGCGATGACTTGCTGCCGCGGATTCCGAGCTTGTCGTCGGGCTGCCCGATACGGACGCCCTTCGTCTTCATCGGCAGGATGAACGCGGTGATCCCTTTATGGCCCGCCGCCTTGTCGTTCATCGTGAACAGGACGCAGACGTCGGCGACCGGACCGTTCGTGATCCAGTTCTTGGTCCCCTGGATCACCCAGTCGTCGCCGTCCTTGGTCGCAGTCGTCTTCTGCGCCGCTGCGTCAGACCCCGCCTCGGGCTCCGAGAGTGCGAAGCAGCCGAGGAGCTTGCCGGAGGCGAGTGGCGTCAACCACTCCTGCTTCTGAGCGTCGGTGCCGAACCGATAGATTGGATCGCAGACGAGCGAGTTATTGACGCTCATGATCACGCCGGTCGATGCGCACGCGCGGGAGATCTCCTCCATCGCGAGCACGTACGAGACGTGATCGAGGCCGGAGCCGCCGTACTGCTCGGGGATCGCGATGCCGAGGAAGCCGAGCTCGGCCATGCGCTTGACGAGCTCCGCCGGATGGCGATGCTCGCGATCGATCTCGGCAGCCTTGGGCAGAACCTCCGCGGTGGCGAAGTCACGTGCGGTGGTCTGGACGGCGAGCTGGTCTTCGGTCGGAGTGAACTTCACGGCTACTGTCCCTTGAACTGCGCGGCGCGGCGCGGCTTCGCGAGGAACGCGGTCATGCCTTCACGCTGGTCGGCGGTCCCGAACAGGAGGCCGAAGCTGCGCTGCTCGAGTGCGAGCGCATGCTCGAGCGACGCGGACTGGCCCTGATGAACGAGGCGCTTGACCTCGGCGACCGCGAGCGGTCCGTTCGCTGCGATCCGGGTCGCGAGCTCGCGGACCCGGCCCTGCAGCTCGATGTGCGGCCACACCGCATCGACGAGCCCGATCCGCAGCGCCTCGGGCGCCTTGATCGTATCGCCGGTCATGCACAGCTCCTTGCACTTCGCGACGCCAACCCGCCGCGCGAGCCGCTGCGTCCCGCCGAACCCAGGAATCACACCGAGCTTGACCTCGGGTTGACCGAAGCTCGCCTGGTCCGAGGCGTAGATGAAGTCGCACGCGAGTGCGAGCTCGCAACCACCGCCGAACGCGTAGCCATTGACCGCCGCGATCCAGGGCTTGTCGCTGCTCTCGATCGCATTGCCGAGGGCGCCGCCCATCTCCGCGAACGCGCGAGCCTGGACCGGGGTCATGTCGACCATCTCGGCGATGTCCGCGCCGGCGACGAACGACTTCTCGCCCGCGCCGGTGAGGATCACGGCGAGCACATCGTTCGAGAGCTCGAGCTCGCCAACGATGTTCGTCAGCTCGGCGATCACGACGCTCGACAGCGCGTTCAGAGCCTTCTCGCGAGAAATGGTCACGACCGCGATCGGACCGTCGACCGCGACCTTCACGGTCTCGAAGCTCTCGTAGCTCATGTTCAGCTCTTCTTCTGACCCTGAGGGTCGTACTCGTAGAATCCCCGGCCGACCTTCTTGCCGAGCCAGCCAGCTGCAACGTACTGGCGGAGCAGTGGACACGGCCGATACTTGTCGTCGCCGAGCTCGCGGTGCAGCACCTCGGCGATCGCCAGGCACGTGTCGAGCCCGATCAGATCCGAGAGCTCCAGCGGCCCCATCGGGTGATTGAGGCCGAGCCGCACGCCGGTATCGATGTCCGCCGCCGTGCCCAGTCCCTCGTACAACCCATAGCAAGCTTCATTGAGGAGCGGGATGAGCATCCGGTTGACGATGAAGCCCGGGATGTCGCGCGCGCCGATCGTCGTCTTGCCGAAGCGCTTCGCGAGCTCCATCACCGTGTCGACCGTGGCCTGACTCGTCGGCAGCCCGCGCACGATCTCCACGAGCTTCATCAGCGGCACGGGATTCATGAAGTGCATCCCGATCACACGGTCCGGGCGACCCGACGCTGCCGCGATCTTGGTGATCGAGATCGACGACGTGTTGGAGGCGAGGATCGCCTCGTCCTTGCACACCTCGCCGAGGCTCTTGAAGATCGCGAGCTTGAGATCCTCCTTCTCGGGAGCCGCCTCGATCACGACATCACACTCGTTCAGATCGCGGTGGACGCCGCCGGCCTTGAGGTGGCCGAGCGTGGCATCGCGAGCCGCCGCTTCCAGCTTGCCCTTCTCGACGAGCCGGTCGAGCGTCTTCTTGATCTTGCCGATGCCCATCTGCGCGAAGTCGGGCGCCGCATCGACGATGATCACGTCGAGGCCGGCCTGCGCCGCGATCTGCGCGATGCCCTGCCCCATCTGTCCCGCACCGATGACCCCGAGCCGCTGGACGTCCATCTGCTACGGCCGTTCCACGAGGAGCGCGATGCCCTCGCCGCCGCCGATGCACAGCGACGCGCCGCCACGCTTGAGATCTTTCGCAGCCAGCGCATGCACGAGCGTCACGAGGACGCGCGCACCCGAGGCACCGATCGGATGACCGAGCGCGACCGCTCCGCCGGAGATGTTGACCTTCGCTGCGTCGAGTCCGAGCATCTGGTTGTTCACGATCGAGACGACGCTGAACGCTTCGTTGATCTCCCAGAGGTCGACCTGCTTCGCGTCCCAGCCCGCCTTCTTCAGCGCGTTGTTGATCGCGGTCGCCGGCGCGGTGGTGAACCACTCGGGGGCCTGCGCGTGATAGCCGGTGGCCACCAGCTTCGCGAGGACCTTGAGCCCGCGCTTCTTCGCCTCGTCGGCGGACATCAGGACCACGGCCGCCGCGCCGTCATTGATCGACGACGCATTACCTGCGGTGACCGTGCCGTCCTTCTGGAACGCGGGGCGGAGACCGGCGAGCTTCGCGATGTTGCCCTTGCCCGGCTCCTCGTCGGTATCGACGACGATGTCGCCCTTCTTGTCGGCGATCGTCACCGCAACGATCTCCGCCTTGAACAGGCCCGTCTTCTGCGCCTCGAGCGCGCGGCGATAGCTCTCGGCGGCGTGCTCGTCCTGCACGCTGCGCGGGATGCTTTTCTCCTTGGCGCACAGCTCGGCGCAGTTGCCCATGTGCTGGTTGTTGTATGGGTCCCACAGCCCGTCATTGACCATCGTGTCGACGGTCTCGAGGGCGCCCATCTTGGTGCCCGTGCGAGTGTTCTTGAGCGCGTGTGGGGCGTTGGACATCGACTCCATGCCACCCGCGACGGCGATCTCGATCTCGCCGGCAGCGATCGCGCGCGCCGCGCCGATCACCGCCTCGAGTCCAGAGCCGCAGACCTTGTTGACGGTCACGCACGGCACCGAGTGCGGCAATCCCGCACCGAGCGCGGCCTGACGCGCGGGGGCCTGACCCACGGCGGCGGGCAACACCATGCCCATGTGGACGAGGCCGACGTCCGCAGCCGGCACACCGGCACGCTCGAGCGCCGCTTTGATCGCGGTCGCGCCGAGCTTGGGCGCGGAGACCGCGGCGAGCGAACCAAGGAAGCTTCCGATGGGGGTGCGGGCGGCACCGACGATGACTACGTCACGCATGCCGAGGGGATACCCCGCTGTCACCGAGGGCGTCAAGGCGCGCCCAGGCACCCCGACAAGGCCAAAATGCCTTGACCAATCGGCTGGTTACTGGCCGACGCGGGCGAGCGCGGGCTGCTCGCCGGTGCGCATCGCCGAGGCGTCACCCGCCCGGAGCTCGATCCGGAAGCTCGTACCCGCTCCGAGGGTGCTCTCCACGAGGACCTCGCCGCCGTGTGCGGCGACGATTCCTTTGACGATGGCCAGGCCCAAGCCCACGCCGTGGCTGCCCCGCTCGGGCTGCCAGTAACGGTCGAAGATGTGATCGAGGTGCGCAGGCGCGATGCCCCGCCCCGTGTCGCTGATGATGATCGAGACTCGCTCGTCGTGGACGACCTCCGCGCCGATCCGGATCGTGCCGCCCTTCGGCGTGAACTTCAGCGCGTTGCCGACCAGGTTCGCGAGGACCTGTCCGATGCGATGCCGGTCGCAGATCGCGACGCCGACCGGACTCTCGTACGTTCGCACGAGCGTGATCTGGCGCTCGGTCGCGAGGGCGCGGTGCTGCTCGAACGCGTCATCGAGCACGCCGCCCACCTCCACCGGCCGCAGCTCGACGGTCAGCGTACCGGTCTCGATCTGCGCGACGTCGAGCAGATCCGCGATCAGCCGCTGCATGCGCTCGACCCCGCGCTTCGCCCGCGGGAGGGCCGCCACGAGCGTGTCAGGATCGTGCTCGATCATCTGGAGCGCCAGCGTGACGACGTTGAGCGGGTTTCGGAGATCGTGCGAGACGACCGCCAGCAGCTCGTCGCGGCCTCGGATGGCGAGCTGTGCTGCCGCATAGAGCTGAGCGTTGTCGATGCCGAGCGCGATTCGCTCGGCGATCTCCTCCGCGAGCCGGCGCAGGTCTTCGTCGTAGAGCCGGCCGGATTTCCCCATCGCGAACCGGATCGCACCGACCCGGCGACCACGCGCAATCAGGGGCGTGACCATGATCATGGTCATGTCGATCTCGGAGGCGCCGACAGTCTCGCCTGTCTCGAGCTCGATGGTGCAGGTGTCGCCGAGCGTCGGGACCAGGAGCTTCGCGACGTCAGCGAGCACGACATCGAGATCGAGCGACGCGCTGATCGCGGCCGTGACGCGAGAGATGAATCGCGCGCGCCGTCCGGCCTCGTCCGCCAATGCGAGACGCCGCGCGTTCTCGACCGTCTTCTGGCGCTCGATCGCATACCAGGCCGTACGCGCGATCAGCGACGGCGTGATCTCCGCCTTGCGCAGATAGTCCTGTGCGCCGGCCTTGACCGCATCGACGGCGACCCGGTCGTCATCATTGCCGGTGAGCACCACGATCGGCGTCGACGGAGCGGCGCCGACCATCGCGGTCAATGTCGACAGCCCATGCGCGTCGGGCAGCGACAGATCGAGGAACACGACATCATGCGCCGAGACCGCCGCGAGTGCCTGCGCCAGGGTCTCGACCGTGGTCAGCACGAACTGCCCGTGCGGGACCTCCGTCAGGAGCTCGGCGAACAGCCGCGCCTCCCCCCGGTTGTCCTCGACGAGCAGCACCCGGGTCATGGGCGCTCCGACGGCAGTCTCACGACGGTCAGCCAGAAATCATCGATCGACTTCACGACCTTGACGAACTGCTCGAGGTCGACGGGCTTCGTGATGTAGCAGTTCGCGTATTGCGAGTACGTACCGACGATGTCGGTCTCCGCACTCGAGGTGGTGAGCACGACGACCGGCAGCATCTTGAGCTTGGGATCCGACTTGATCTCGGCGAGAACCTCGCGGCCGTCCTTCTTCGGGAGGTTCAGATCCAGGAGGACGAGATCTGGGCGGACGGCATCCTTGTATGGACCCTCGCGCCGGAGGTACGCGAGTGCCTCCACGCCGTCGCGGGCGACATGCAAATTGTTCTTCACCTTGCCCTCGCGCAGCGCTTCCTGCGTGAGGCGGACGTCTCCGGGGTTGTCTTCGACGAGCAGGATCTCGATGGGATAGATGGAGCTCATGCCGGCCTCCTCGCGATCGTGAACAGCACCGTGGAGCCGCCGCCCGGTACGGACTCGACCCAGATCTTGCCGCCGTGACGCTCGACGATCTTCTTGCAGATCGCGAGACCGATACCGGTGCCCGGATAGTCCTCACGCGCGTGCAGACGTTGGAAGATGACAAAAATTCTCTCGAAGTACTGCGGATCGATTCCGATTCCGTTGTCC
>JACCQV010001025.1 GCA_013813945.1 Deltaproteobacteria bacterium
GAGCGTGCTCGCGATCAACGTCGACGCAGCCGACCAGCCGAGAGCGTCGCTTCGCACAGCCTCGTCGATCGTGTCGTCGTAGTGGACCGCCTTGTCGTAGTACCCGGGAATCACCTGCGCATCCTCACGGTTTGCGGTGGTCGCCAGGACGACCATCGCGACGAGGTTTCCGCCGAGTAACACGATGATCGCGATCGTCCATTTCGCCGCCGCGCTCATGGCACCGCTCCTTCCGGTCCCAGCAGCGTGACCTCCACGATCCGCGCGAACCCTCGATCATCCGCGACCCGGAGGCTGACGACGCGCTTGCCATGGACAAAGGAGCTGCGCGGCACATCGACGAACAGTGGGAGCGTCATCGACCGCCCACCCTGAACCTGCCAGGTCACCTGAGGCGTGCGGAGCTTCGCATCCGGCGCACGAGAGAGATGGACCGCGTAGCTGCGCTCCTCGTCGGTCTCGTTGTCGAGCTTGATCCGTGCCTGTGACGAGATCATGCCGTCGGGTAGCTCGACGAAGATCGGCCCCTGCGCGCGCTCGACGTGGACCTGGGTCGTCTCCCCACCGAGGGCCCACACGAACAGGCCGGTGACGCCCGCGAGCAGGACCGGATAGAGGATCGTCCTCGTGCGGAGAAGCCGACGCGGCTTGCCCTCGAGCTCGTCCTGCGACGTGTACCCGATCAGCTTTCGTGGCTTCGCGATCCGATCCATGACGGCGTCACACGCGTCGATGCACTGCGCGCACCCGATGCACTCCATCTGCAAGCCCTCGCGGATATCGATGCCGGTCGGGCACACTGCGACACAGGCGGAGCAATCGATGCAGTCGCCGCGTTCGCCGATCACCGGGAGGTGCTTCTTCGGCTTGCCGCGTGGTTCCCCGCGCCGCGTGTCGTAGCCGATGATCAAGGACTGCCGATCGAGCAGCACCGACTGCAGCCGTCCGTACGGGCACGCGACATTGCAGGTCTGCTCGCGGAAGTACCCGAAGTCGAACAGCATCAGGGCAGCCACACCCGCGACGGTCATGAACCCGCCGGGATGCTGCAGCGGTGAGACCAGTACCCAGGTCGCGAGGCGGTCGACACCGACGAAGTAGGCAAGAAACACGTTCGCGAGGACAAAGCTCAGCGCGGCATAGATCAACCACTTGAGGACGCGACGTCCGTGCACTCCGCGGGCGGCGTCGAGCTTGCGACGCTGCGACGGAGAGCCCTCGAGCCAGCGCTCGATCGGACGAAACACGTGCTCGAGATAGACGGTCTGCGGGCACGCCCAGCCGCACCACACGCGACCGAACAGCGCGGTCACGAGAAAGACCGTGACGACGATGATCAAGCCGAGCAGCATCATCAGGTAGCCGTCGGTCGCCTTGAACACAGCGCCGAACACGCTGAGCTCCTGCGTCAGCACATCGAGGAGCAACGCCGGACGACCGCCGACGTGCACGAACGGCAGCACGAGGAACATCGCGATCAGGGCGTAGCCAACGACCTTGCGCCCGCGCAAGAACCGCCCCGCTGCGAGGCGAGGATGGATCCAGTGGCGTGTCCCGTCCTGATTCAACGTGGAGAGCACGCGCTCGGTGGCAAGTGGCGGCGTCATCGGATCACGGCTCGAACCGGGTGACCGGTTGGCCCTCGCCTGACTTCCCGGCGATGTTCTTGCCGCGCAGCGTGGTCACGAAGGCCGCGACCGCGACGACGTCCGCCTGCGGAAGCTGCTCTCCCCACGCGAGCATCGCCGTCCCCGGCGCCCCGTTGCTGATCGTGGTGTAGAGGTCCATGCGGGTGGTTCCGTGCAGCTGCCGGAGGTCGGTCAGGTTCGGCCCGATCAGACCGCGCCCGTCGTCGGCGTGGCAGCTCACACAACGGCTCTTGAAGACCAGCTCGCCCTTTTCGACCATCTTCGGATCTCGGCCCGCGGTGGTCAGCGCCGCCTCGGAGACGTTCGCCGCTTCTGCGCGAGCGCGGATCTCCTTCTTGCTCTCGTAGTCCGCGAGCTGCGTCTGGTAGCGCTCGCCGTCCGTGTGCCCCCAGTCAAGCAGGTGGAAGTACAGTCCGTAGAACCCGGCGAACATGACCGAGCCGAGGAAGATCGACTTCCACCAGCCCGGCATCGGGTTGTCGTACTCGCGGATCCCATCGTAGTCGTGGGCCAGCAGCGGAGCGTTATCCTCGCTGTCATCGGCGATGGCCGTGTCGGCGGTGATCGTCTCGATCGGCGGGGTCATGACCGAGCTCCGGGCCCGACGTCATCGGCGAGCGGAAGCTGTGCACACGATGCGTGCTCGCCGGCGCGCCGCTTCCCGCCATGACGCCACGCGACGCCGATGAAGACGAGAACGAACAGGACCAGCGCGAGCTCGGCGTACTGCGCGGGCGTCAACGTCGAGACGAGCTCCGAGAGTCGGATCACTTGGCACCTCCGTGGGACAGGCGGATATCCATGCCGAGTCGCTGCATGTACGCGATCAACGCGATCACGTCCTTGTCTGCCATCTGTGGCGGGCCTCCC
>JACCQV010001030.1 GCA_013813945.1 Deltaproteobacteria bacterium
ACCTTCAGGAGCAGCTCTCGCTGCTGATCGTGTCGCGGTTCCGCCTCGATCGCGAGCTCGCGGCGCAGGCCGAGCGCGGCGTGGACGTTCGCGGCCTGCGCGAGATCGCGGAGCTCCAGGCACGCCAGCTCCGCGACCTCCGCCGCGCGATCCTGCGTGTCCGCATGGTCCGGGTCTCGGAGGTGCTCGAGCCGCTCGCGCTGCTCGTCCGCAGCCTGACGCGGCCGGGACACAAGGAGCTCCGCCTCGAGATCGATGCGCACGAGACCGAGGTCGACAAGGCCGTCGCCGATCGGCTGCTCCCCGCGCTCGTTCACCTCGTCCGTAATGCCATCGATCACGCGATCGAGCCGGTCGAGGAGCGGCTCGCGAACCACAAGAATCGTGCAGGTCTCTTGCGCGTGTCGTGTCGCGAGCGCGGAGGCAGCCAGCTCGAGCTCGTGGTCAGCGATGACGGCCGCGGGCTCGATCGCGCTGCGATCGGACGGCGAGCCCAGCGCTCCGTCGAGGCCGATGACGATCTCCTGGACGTGCTGACGACCTCGGGGTTCTCGACGCTGGACGCTGCGACGCATACGAGCGGCCGTGGCCTCGGCATGGACATCGTCAAGCGAATCACCGTGAGCGAGCTCGGCGGCGAGCTGTGGCTCAACACCGTGGTCGGGCAGGGCACGCAGTTCCGGCTCAAGGTCCCGCTGACGATCGCGATCATCGACGTGTTCTCGCTGTCGTGCGGGACGCAGTCGTTCGTGGTCCCGGTCGCAGCCGTCGAGGAGATCTTCGACCTCGCGAACGAACGCGAGATCTCGCCACCTTCCGCGAACGACGCGACCTCGACGATCTCGCTCGTCGAGCGGCGCGGCCACGCGATCCCCGTGATCTCGCTGAGCGGGATGCTGGAGATCACGCGCGGCGATGCGCGCAAGGCGATGGTGATCCGCCGCAACGGCGACCTGATCGCGTTCGCCGTCGACAAGATGCTCGGTCGTCACGAGGTCGTCGTGCGCCCGCTCGGGGATGCCCTCGTGCGTGTACCGGGGATCTCCGGAGCCACGGATCTGGGTGATGGCCGACCGACGCTGGTGCTCGATCTGTTCGAGCTCGGCGCTCGCTTCACGGCGCGCGAAGGAAGGGCCTGATGCCGACCGATCTCCACGTCACGTTCCGGGTCGGCACCGCCGACTACGCGTTGCCGGCGGCGCAGGTGCTTCACCTGGAGTCGTTCAAGAGCGCGACCCACGTCCCGGGCGCTCCCGACTTCGTCGCGGGGATCGTCCAGGTCCGAGGCCGGCTCGTCCCCGTCGTCGACCTCCGCGTCCGGTTCGGCCTCGCGCCGATCGAGCACACCATCGACCGCCGCGTCGTCGTCGTGCAGATCGGTCAGCGGGTCGCGGGGCTGCTCGTCGACAGCGCGCGCGAGGTGCTGCACATCCCCCACGACGCGTTCGAGAAGCCGCCCGAGATCATCGATCAACAGGCGTCAGGCTTCGTGAAGGGTGTCGCGACCGTCGCGAAGCGCCTGTTTCTGTTGGTCGACGTTCCACGCGTGATCGGTGAGGAGATGAGTCATGGATAATCACGACAGTCACAATGGCAATGGATACGTCGGTCAGGTCGACCAGGTAGCGGAGTCTCTGCGTACGACCGCGGGTCGGGCGGCGCAGATCGAACAAGCTGCACTGCGGCTGTCGGAAGGTGGCGCCGAGCAGGCCGCCGCCGCGGCACTCGCGCGCGATGCGCTCGAGGGGCTCGCGTCGAGCATCGATCAGACCGCGACGGCGAGCGAGGAGATGGCTCGCTCGCACGCCTCGACCGCGGCGAGCTCGCGCGAGGTCGTTCAAGGGATCGAGGGCATGGCGTCGGGACTGCAGGAGCTCGCCGCGTCGGTGACCGCCATGCGCAAGGAGAGCGAGGTGCTCGCGCGAGGTAGCGAGAGCACCGCGACGACGCTCGAGGAGCTCGCACGCTCCGTCCGCGCCACGGGGACGAACGCCGGCGAGCTGGCCGAGTCGACGGCGCGCCTCGTGGCCGCCGCGACCGGGACGAGCACCAAGGTCGCGGATGCCGCGGCACGCGGGCAGGAGACCGCGGCGACGATCGAGGCGGTTGCCACGACGATCGAGGAGATGTCGTCGGCGACATCGCGGCTCGCGACCGATGCGAAGCAGGTTGGCGAGCGCGTCGGCGGCGTCGCGGACGGCTTCAAGCTGGTGACCAACACACTCGAGCAGGTCGCCTCGAACATGACGGAGACCGCGAGCTCCGTCGAGGAGACGTCCGCGACGTCCGAGCAGCTGGCTCGTTCATTCCGCGGCGTCGCGGAGCTCGCGACGGCTCTCGAGGAGTCTGCGACGATCTCCGCGAGCAACCTCGCAGAGGTCGCGGCCTCGATCGAAGAGGTCGCGGTCACCGCGGACAAGAATGCCACGGTCGTCGAGGCCAACGCGACCGCGATCGAGGAGGTCGCACGGTCGGCGCAGAGTGTCGCTGCATCGGCGCAGGAGGTCAGTGGGCTCGCGTCGCAGAGTGCGTCGGCCGCCAACCAGCTCGAGGCATCGACACGCCGGATCTCGACCGTGGTCGAGGGCACCCGGGCGACGTCCGAACGCGTGACGACATCTGCGCGGAGCAGTGGTCAGACCGTGGGACGCACGATCGCCGGCCTCGTCAAGATCCGCGAGGCGATGGCGCAGGGCGCGATCGTGATGAAGGACATGGGGAAGCGGGCCGAGGAGATCGGCGACATCGTCCAGACGATCAACCTGATCGCCGACCGCACGAATCTTCTTTCGCTCAATGCAAGCATCGAGGCCGCACGAGCCGGTGAGCACGGCCGCGGGTTCGCGGTGATCGCGGAGGAGGTCCGCGCGCTCTCGGATCGCGCCGCTGCGGCTGCCGCCGATGTCGCCAAGATCGTCCGCGGACTGCAGACCGCGGCGCGTGATGCCGTGTCCGCGAATGCCGACGGGCTTCGGCTCGCGGACGAGGGCGCGGTCCTCAGCGAGGATGCGCGTGGCGGTTTGCAGACGATCCTCGAGGGTGTCGAGACGCTCGACGGCTCGATCCGGAACATCAGCGCTGCCACCGAAGAACAGGTTCGCGCCGTCGGGACCGTGACCAGCTCCACGACGCGCCTCGAGCTCGAGAGCCGGACGATCGCGCGCGCGAGCACCGAGCAGACGCTAGCGACGCAGTCGCTCGCTCGCGGCGGCGGCGAGATGCGCGCGATGGCGAAGCAGACGCGTGATGCGACCGGTCAGCAGGCGCGAGCCCTCCGCGATCTCGTCAAGGCGAACTCGCAGCTCACGCAGAATGCCGAGAAGGTCAGCCGCGCGACCGAGGAGCAGGCGACGAGCGCCAACGAGCTCGCCCGGGCGGCCTCGCAGATGCGAGCGGCGACGCAGCGGACCGCGACGTCGGTCACCGAGCAGCTCCGCGGCGTGGCAGCGATGTCGACGAGCGTGCAGGACATCGCGATGGGGACCCAGCGCATGGTGTCCGCGATCGCCGAGCAGGCCAGCGGCGCGAGCGAGATCGCGCGAGCCATGGATGGCGCGCGCAAGCATGCGGTGCTCAGCGCCCGCGCGATCACCGAGCAGGCGCGAGCCGCCAAGGAGATCGAGGAGGGCGCGCGTGACGTCGCCCGGTTGTCGGCCGAGGTCACCTCGGCGACGATCGAGCAGGGTCACGGCGTCAGCGCGCTGGTCAAGGCGGCGGACGACGTTCGCCGGATCGCGAAGCAGACCGCGCGCGCGGTCGCGGAGCAGGGC
>JACCQV010001053.1 GCA_013813945.1 Deltaproteobacteria bacterium
GTGGCGCTTCCGCCCACACCGCCGTGCCTGCGCGCTCGGTGCTCGCGGGCGAGCTCGAGATTTCGCGGATCTGCAGCGCGGTCCCGATGCACCGTTCATTGCAGTCACTGGCAACGATGGCTCGGAATGTTCACACGCGCTGGCTCGACGCTGATGCCTATGCCTCGATCGTCGTCACCGAGGAAATCGAGGACGCCTCGGTGGTCATCCCGCTCGACCTGAACCAGCGCCGCGCACTCGAGCTGCTGTCGAAGGCCATTCGCGGGCTGGCGCTGCTGCGGGTTGCCTGAGCTTCGTCACTCGGTTCATGCTCGACCGATGCGGTGGAACGCTCTGCTCTGCGCGCTGGTGGTGATTCCGTCCGCGCTGCTCGCGGAGCCGGCCGCTGATGTCACGTTTGGCGACGCGAAGATGCTGCTCTCACCGGGGGTCAAGACGCGGTGCACGACCACCACGTGCCTGATCGAAGACGCATACCTGGCTGATCCCAAGGCACAGACGCTCGCGCTCGCGCTGTACCGCGATACCGGTACCGTCGCCGGCGTCGGGCCCGAGGAGCTGATGGACGGTGGGTATCGTGGAAAGATCCGTCTCGTCCCGCAGCTGCCCCTCGGCAAGTACCGCAAGCACCTGACGTGGACCGACGGTGCCCTGCGATCGATCGACACGTTCTTTGGCGAGCTGTTCGCGAACCAGACTACCGGGCCAAGCTATCGCTGGCGCGCGCTCTCCCTCCGGTTCGTCCGCTCGATCAAGAAGCGAACGCCGAGCGCGTACGCCTTCGGCTGGACGATCGAATACAACGTCGAGGGGTCTCTCCTGACGAGTGCTCCGGGTGTGCTCGAGACGCTGTTCCACGAGCTCTTCCACAACAACGACTTCGATCACGGCGACTGGTCGGCGAACACGTTGCAGCAGGACTACGACGCGATCGTCGAGAAGTGCGGGACCAAGGCGGCGTGCTTGACCCCGTACGCGCCGAACAAGACGCGCGTGAAGGCGACCGGGACGTACTATGCATTCCAGCCGAACAACGGCAACGGCGTCCACGAGTACGCAGCCGAGCTCGCGGTCCGCTACTTCACCGAGCAGCGTCAGATGCTGCGCGACGGCAAGCTCGCGAAGCCCGCATTCAAGTGCGGACCACCGGAGAACGCGCGCTCGTGGAACGCGCTGATCACCGAGTTCTTTGCGGGCCGCGATCTCGTTCCGCCGTGTTGAGCGTCAGAACCCGTCGTACGAGGTGGCGTCGATCCACTCCTGTTGCACGGCGAACGCTTCGCTGGCGCCAGCGAGGATCTGGTCCGCGTAGTCGTGGTCGACCACGGCACGGTCGAGTGCACGGCCCAGCTCGTTCCACTGCTGGTGCGCGCGACCACTCGTCGACATCAGGTAATCGGACGCAATGCGGAACGCATCCGGCGCCTCGGCGTGCAGGCGGTTGCGGATCAGCTCGTGGCGCAGCGTGATCCGCTCGCTGACGTAGAGCCAGCCGAGCGCCTGCGCGGCAGACAACTCGGGAATCTCGAGCCGGCGCTGTAGCATCGCGGACTCGACGGGCGTGAGCCCCAGCCCGAGCAGGTCGGATGCGATCCAGCCGGTGCGAACGCGAGAGACGAGCAGGTCGGCATCGAGGCCGGGTGCGGCGAGCAGCGCAGTTCCGACCGGCGCGGAGAAGCCATACATGCGCGCGAGGAAGTGGCGATACGAGCCGATGCTCGGAATCGCAAACGCGGACAGCAGCCCTTCGTCGATGCCGACGTGGTGCCGCTTGGTCTCGTTCGTGAGCCGCGACAGCATCCACGAGCTGTGGCGCGGGTGCTTGACCGCCTGGGAGATCGGCGTGATGTCGCGAATGGTGTGGTCGTCAGTCTGGTCGGCGATCACGAGCGCAGGCTGGGTCTGAGCGAGCATTGGCTGGGGTGCTCGTGCAAGCGGCGGTGCACGCTCGTCCGCGCTCCGGACAGTCGGGAGAACACGCGGTTAACTGAGATGGCGTCATGCGATCCGAGCGCCTTCGCGCGCCTCGCGATCTCACCGTGGCGCTACAGCAGGGCGACACGTCGCAGGTCCTACTCCCGAGCCATAGAGCGGGCTGTGAAGCGACAACGCGCGCCACTGCGCAGTGAGCGCCTGCGCACACCATCCATCGCGGAAGTACCTGTGATCAGACTTCGAAATCCAGAGTCTTAAGGCACATGGCGTGCACCGCGGGGACGGTTGGTGGCAGCGCTGTTCCCAACGCGTCGCCCCCGGAATTTCCGGGGGTTGCTGGGAGTGCGATTGTGCCTTTCTCCCGGGGGATGGTTGATCCACGGTGCCCTCCACGACAACGTGGCGGGAGTCGAATTGCGCTGAGCCATGTCCAACAACAACGCCCTACCGCCCGAGCTGCTCGATGACGAGCCTCCGTCCAAATCGGATGGGCTCGACATCAGCTACGGCCGCGACATCCTCGTGGTCGATGACAACCAGTCGAACCTCGTGGCCGTGGAGGCAGCCCTGTCGCCGCTCGGCCGCAAGCTGGTGTTCGCCCACTCCGGCCTCGAGGCCCTCGGCAAGCTGCTCGAACAAGACTTCGCGCTGATCATCCTCGATGTCGCCATGCCCGGCATGGACGGGTTCGAGACCGCGAAGATGGTGCGCGCGCGAGACAAGAACCGCGCAACGCCGATCATCTTCGTGACGGGCATGTCGTGGCAGGACGACGCCGTGATCCGCGGCTACGAGCTCGGTGCCTTCGACTTCCTGATGAAGCCGATCCGTCCCGAAGTCCTGCGCGCGAAGGCGGGCGTGTTCGTCCAGCTGCAGGAGCGCACCATCGAGCTCAAGGCGAAGGCCGACGAGCTTCGCGAGGCACAGACCCGCGCGCACGAGCGCGAGATGCTCGCGCAGCGCCGCAGGTTCGAGACCGAGGTCATGGAGCGCCAGATGGCGCAGCTCGCCGAGACCGATCGCCGCAAGGACGAGTTCCTCGCGATCCTCGCCCACGAGCTGCGCAATCCGCTCCAGCCGTTGCAGACCGCGGTCGAGGTCCTCGAGCACGACCCCGACAAGCCGGTCCCGGCGCGCATCCGCGGGATCGTGCAGCGCCAGGTCCATCACATCACGCGGATGGTCGACGATCTCCTCGACGTCGCGCGGTTCACCGCCGGCAAGCTCGAGCTCCGGCGCGAGCTCGTCAAGATCGAGGACATCGTCGAGGAATCGGTCACCTCGTGTCGCGGCGCGATCGACGCGCGAAAGCACTCGGTCCAGGTCATCGGCGGCAAGGAGCCCGCGATCGTCAACGGAGACGCCGTTCGCCTCGTCCAGGTGATCAGCAACTTGCTCAACAACGCAGCGAAGTACACCGACCCCGGCGGCAAGCTCGTCGTCAAGTGGGGCACCGACAAGTCGAACGCCTTCGTGTCGGTCACCGACAGTGGCAAGGGCATCCCACGCGAGGTCTTGCCGCGGGTGTTCGACATGTTCGTCCAGGAGCGCGTGCGCTCGAGCGGCGCCGGCGGCCTCGGCCTCGGGCTCGGCCTCGTCAAGCGGCTGGTCGAGCTCCACGGTGGAACGGTCCGCGCCTCGAGTGACGGCGAGAACCGGGGCAGCATGTTCTGCATCGAGATCCCGCTCGCCGCCGAGGCGCTCGCGCAGACGTTCGTGCCGTCGCGGACGCAGACCGGTCCCGGCCAGAAGAAGTCGCTTCGCGCGGTGGTCTGCGATGACGCCGCCGATCTCCGCGAGCTCGTCGCGGATCTGCTGCGCTTGCGCGGCCACGACGTCACCGTCGTCGAGGACGGACCGTCGGCCGTCAGGATGATCGTCGCCGACCGCCCGGATGTCGCGCTGATCGACATCGGCCTCCCCGACATGGACGGGTACGAGGTAGCGCGCCAGATCCGCCGCGAGCTGACCGATTACAAACCGCGCTTGATCGCGATGACCGGCTACGGCCAGGCCAGCGATCGCGCCTCGGCCTTCGAGGCCGGGTTCGACGCTCACATCACGAAGCCCGCCAGTGCCGACAAGATCTTGCGCGCTCTCTACGGAAGCCCAGAGGAAGCATGAACACGTTCGACGCCCCGAAGACGGCCAAATCAAAGAAGTCGGCCACCACCGACGGGACCAACGGCCACACCAACGGCAACGGTAAGGCCACGACAACCGGGCTCGAACATCGCCACATCCTGGCGGCGCTGCGCGCGTTCAAGCGCGGTGAGTTCGACGTCAAGCTGCGCGAAGATCTCGCCGGCGTCGACGGCCAGATCGCGGAGACGTTCAACGAGCTCGTCGAGATGGTGCGGACGATCAAGGAGGAGGCCACCGAGGTCTCCAACGCGGTCGGTAAAGAGGGTCAGGCCGCCAAGCGCATGCGCCGCCTCAATGCGGCCGGCGGCTGGGCGCAGTACATCACCGCGGTCAACGAGGTCGTCACCGACCTCACCGGCCACGCGAACGAGATTGCACGCGTCGTGACGGCCGTCGCCCGCGGCGATCTCGAGCAGACGATGGAGCTCGAGGACGGCAGCGGCGGTGCTCGGCGCGGCGAGTTCCTTCGCCACGCGCGCATCGTCAACGGCATGGTCGCCCGGCTCTCGCAGTTCGGCTCCGAGGTGACGCGCGTCGCGCAGGAGGTCGGTGGCGAGGGAAAGCTCGGCGCTCAGGCCCGCGTCCAGGGCGTGTCCGGCGTCTGGAAGGATCTGACCGACTCCGTGAACCTCATGGCGTCGAACCTGACGTCTCAGGTCCGCGAGATCGCCCGCGTCACGACGGCCGTCGCGCAGGGCGACTTGACCAAGACGATCACGATCGACGTCAAGGGCGAGATCCTCGAGCTCAAGAACACCATGAACACCATGGTCGAGCAGCTCCGCGCCTTCGCGAACGAGGTGACGCGCGTTGCTCGCGAGGTCGGCACCGAAGGCCGCCTCGGCGGTCAGGCAACGGTCCGCGGCGTCTCCGGCGTCTGGCGCGAGCTGACCGAGTCGGTCAACTCGATGGCCAACAACCTGACCTTCCAGGTCCGAAACATCGCCGAGGTGACGAGCGCCGTCGCCGCCGGTGACCTCGGCAAGAAGATCACCGTCGAGGCGAAGGGCGAGATCCTCTCGCTCAAGAACACGATCAACATCATGGTTGATCAGCTGAGCTCGTTCGCTGCCGAGGTCACGCGCGTGTCGCGCGAGGTCGGCACCGAGGGTGTGCTCGGTGGTCAGGCCGAGGTCGCCGACGTCTCTGGCGTGTGGCGCGAGCTGACCCAGAACGTAAACTCGATGGCGTCGAACCTGACGTCTCAGGTGCGAAACATCGCCGAGGTCGTCACGGCGATCGCCGGTGGTGACCTGAGCAAGAAGATCGGTGTCGATGCGCGTGGCGAGATCCTCGCGCTCAAGAACACGATCAACAGCACGGTCGACAAGCTGAACCGATTCTCTGCCGAGGTGTCGCGCGTCGCTCGTCTCGTCGGTACGGAGGGGACGCTCGGCGTCACCGCCGACGTGAAGGACGTGTCGGGCATCTGGAAGGAGCTCACCGACAACGTCAACTCGATGGCGTCGAACCTGACGTCTCAGGTGCGAAACATCGCCGAGGTCGTCACGGCGATCGCCGGTGGTGACCTGAGCAAGAAGATCGGTGTCG
>JACCQV010001059.1 GCA_013813945.1 Deltaproteobacteria bacterium
CGACGCCTACGCTTACGCCAACGCCGGATCAACACAGCCGAACTCTGGGGTTAGTAGAGATTGTCGTCGGCGATCTTGATCATCGCACTGACGTCGACGTCCTCGCCCTCGACGGTCGCCACACCCACGGACACCGTCACGGCGAACGTATCGCCCTCGTACTCGAATGGCAGATCGCAGACGAGCCGGCGGACCTGCTCGGCAAATGTCCGCGCACCCGTGATGTCGGTCTCGGGAAGCACGGCCGCGAACTCCTCACCGCCGTAGCGCGCGAGCAACTCCTCGCGGCGAACGCGACCGAGCAGGCGCTTGGACCTGGCGGGCCCGAACACGCCGGCGTAGCGAACCAGATGTCGGCGCGGCGGCGGGATGATGCCGACGAGCCGGCGCAGACCGCAGCTCCCCCTCGATCAGATGACCGCTGCGCAGCCGGACCGTGGCCCGCTGAGTCTCGACCGGCAGCTCGTCATCCTTTGCGCTGGAGGGAACGGTGGGCGAGGCCGAGTGCTGCGATCGCTGCGCGCGCGACCAGCGCGACCTTACCGGCGCGTATCAGCGGCAAGAACGGCTCTCGGCTGTCGAGGATCTTGGCGATGTCCTCGTCGGGAGACACGAAGATCACGACATCGGACCGCTCACCATCGTGGAGGACCAGTGACGCGGTCACGTGATCCACGGGCATTCGAATGATCGTCTGGGATCGCCGCATGAGCGGGACGCTAGCCATACCCACCGAGCCGGCCAAGCCTCGAAGTTGTAGAGGGGGTGCGAGGCCTACATCCGCGCGGTTCGCGCGGGCCGCCCTGCTGCGTCACGGTCAGGCGATACTGCCCCTGCAGCCGCCACGCGGTAGACTGATTCCGGATGTGCGCGCGCTGGTTCGTCGGATTGATCGCCGTGACGAGTGGCTGTGCGTTCGGCATCGATGACACCGTGCCGGAGAGCGACGATCCGGACCATGACGGCATCGCGGATGACGGACGCGACAACTGCCCGGGGCTCCCCAACCCCGACCAGGCCGATGCGAATGGCGATGACGTCGGCGACGCGTGCTCGACCTTCTGCACGGGGTTGTGCTCCGACCCACTGACGTGTGTATGCGCCGACTTCGATGACTCGCCCGAGCTCCCGGCCGACTGGGCGTTGGTCCCCGAGGGCACCGCTTCCGGTGGGATCGGAACGGGGGACGTCCGCTCGCCGCCGCGCGCGCTCGGCCTCATGGTGCCGAAGGGGCCCGCTGACGGGAACCGCAACCATGTCAGCTTCTCGCGAGGGTTGCTCGCGACGAATCTCCACATCGTTTACGAGACCGACTGGAAGCTCTCCTACTACGACGAGACCACCAACGCGCACACGATCCAGTTCACCGGCGTGTTTCTCGCGAACATCGCGAACGTCTCGCTCGGCTACGCGTTCAACGGTACCGCAGGCGACTGGTTCATCGCCAAGTCGGTGCTCGGCATGGGGACGACCATCTATCCGATCGCGCGGCCTCCGACCGACGCGTCCACGTGGATGCACATTCGCTTCGACGTGCTGTTCGATCAGGCCGGCGCGGGCCACATCTACGTGGCGTTCAACGGCGCCGAGGTGGTCCACGAGGACAACCTCGTCACGGCACCGGCGACGACCGGGCCGCAAACGGTCGCTGCGATGGCGAACATCTGGACGCATCAGGGCACGACTCCGTTCGCGCAAGTCACGCACGACAATCTCGTGTTCCGCGTCGATTAGCTAAGTCAGCAACCCCGGACCGGCTAGGTGGGTGTGGCTAAGTGGCTAGTCCCACCCTCGCCGGCTCTTCTGTGGCGTCCAGGACCGCCGGCGACCATACTGCAGGCATGTCCCTCGATCTCAGTTTGGTTTCACTCGAGACCAACCCTGTGATCGAGGCCTACAAGAAGGACGTGGACCGCACTCTCATCCGCGAGAACCTGAAGCTGACGACGGAGGAGCGGCTGCTCAAGATGATGTCCATGCTGCGGTTTACTGCCGAGGTCCGAGCGAGTCGTGTGAAGAAGTGACTGACTTCCCGCGTCTGCTTGCGATCTTGATCGATGCGGGCGTCGAGGTGATCGTGATCGGAGGTGTCGCGGCGACGGCGCATGGCTCGGCGCACGTCACCGTCGACCTCGACCTCGTGTACCGGCGGACGCCTGACAACATCAATCGCCTCACGAGCGCGTTGGCCGGGCTGAGTCCTTACCTGCGTGGTGCACCGGCCGGCCTGCCGTTCACCTTCGACGCCGCGGCCGTTCGACAGGGCTTGAACTTCACGCTGACGACCAGCGCGGGTGACCTCGATTTACTCGGCGAGGCTACGGGTGGAGGTAGTTACGACGCACTACTGCCGCGCACGGAAGTTCGCGAGATGTTCGGCCTCGGCGTTCGTTTCGTGGACCTTGAGACGCTGATCTATCTGAAGCGCGCCGCGGGGCGCCCGAAGGACCTCGAGCGCATCGCAGAGCTCGAGGCGATCGCCGAAGAACGAGCGAAGACCAGCGAGTAGAGCAGTGCACGTGCGTGCGGAGTATCCGCACCGGAAGTATCCGCACCGGGGTTGCGCCGCCAGAACATCGTATCGGTGGTACGGAGAAGTATCCGCGCCGGGGTTGCGCCGCCAGGACATCGTATCGGTGGTACGGAGACTCCGTCTCGGCGGGTGATGTCCGCGAGGAGGCTCACGCGCGTCAGGCGTCCGCACTTTGCCTCGCCGTGTCGTTCGCGTCGGTTGTCCGCTGCCCGGACCGGACGTCCGCAGGTCGGATTCCCTTTCGGACGGGTCTCACGGACGCAGGTACCACCGCGGTGGACGCTACAAGAAACCCCGGACCGGCTAATCCGACCGGCTAATCCCGGACCGGCTAATCCGGCTAATCCGCTAATCCAAATGCCACATCGACCGGCCTATCCTCATCCCGTGGCGTCCTTGACGTACAGCTTCTGACGTGTCGTGCTTGCACTGATGAGCGCCTCTCGAGATGATCAGCCCGGGATCTCAGGACTCATCCAGGACCTGCTTGGCGACAAGCCGCTCGATCCGGGCTCTGCCGCTCCGGGGTTGATGGAATCGCGTCCATGGCGTCGGATGACCGTGCGCTGGACATGCGTCTCGGACAAATCTCGCACAGGGTCGCCGCACGTCGCGAGCACGTCGCGAT
>JACCQV010001070.1 GCA_013813945.1 Deltaproteobacteria bacterium
TCTCTCGCGCAACCGGCGGCCCGCAGTCCTGGACACAGAGAGCGTCCGGAGCTGGCTTCGGCGGCGCGCAGTTCGCCTCTCCTGGGGTCGGCTCGACCGTCGAGCCGCTGCCCGATGTGTCACCACCCGTCGGCGTGGGTGCAGGCCTGGGTGATCCGGAGCACGCCGCCGCGAGGATCGAGAGACTCGTGAGGATCGAGAGCGATGTCATGCTCGGAGGATACGCTCGCCGAGGCGCTCTTCGAGCTTGATCACGCCGGCGAGGAGCCTAAAGTGCGCCTCGTGATGCTTCGGATCTTGCCGTCTCTGCTAGCGCTCGTTGCGATCCTCGCGCCGAGCATCGGCTGCTCGAGTGCTGGAGAGGCGACGCCGGACGCGACGATGAGCGACGGCAGCCCGATCGCGATCGACGCCAGCATGACCACCGACGCGCCGACCACGGTCGAATTCGCCCCGATCCTGCTCGTCCACGGGATCAACGGCAACGCGAGTGAGTTCGATGCGCTCGAAGCCAGGCTGGCCGCCGATGGCTGGCCAACCTCGCGCTTGTTCTCATTCACCTTCCCGGACCCTGCCTGGGGCTGCAATGTGGACAACGCGGGCCGCATCGAGGATTGGGTCGACATGATCATCGCCACGACCGGCTCGGCGAAGATCAATGTCATCGCGCACAGCATGGGCACGCTCAGCTCGCGCCACTTCATCAAGGCGCTGGGGGGCGCCGGCAAGGTCGCGCGCTACATCACCCTCGGTGGCATGCACCATGGGCTGTCATCGTCCTGCCTCGCGACATTTCCCGGCGCACCGTGCGTGTGGCGCGAGCTGTGCGAGACCGGTGACTTCATCGAGGCGCTGAACGCTGCACCCGCGACGCCCGGGAATCTGCACTGGGTCTCGATCTATGGCACCAGCGACGAGACCGTGCCCAACGCGTCCTCGAACCTCGTCGGCGCCGAGAACATCGTGATGCCTGGCGTCACTCACGTCGGACTTCTCGACGACGCTCCAACGTACGTCGAGATCAAGCGCGTGCTGGCGTATCCGCAGCTGTGAGCACGCAGGTGATCTGGCGACCATCGCGCGGATGAGTAAACCGCAGCTCGGTCGCGCGCAGCTCGATCGCCTGGCTCGCGTCGTCGCGGGTGACGTTTGCGCTCGCGTAGATCGTATCGCCGACGATGTGATGGCCGATGCTCGCGAGATGAACGCGGATCTGGTGTGTCCGACCAGTCTCGGGCTCGAGCTCGAGCACCGTGTACTCACCGGTCGAGTCGACGATCCGGTCGACGATCGAGTAGTGCGTGACTGCCGCCTGACCACCGGAAGCGAGCGGCACGATCGCGCGGCGGTAATCAAACGTGGGATCGCGGCCGAGCGGTGCATCGATCGTCCCGCTCGCGAGCTCGACCCGGCCGTGCACCGTCGCGCGATACCGGCGATGGACCCGGTGCGCGGCAAAGTCGGCACGAAGCGCCTCGTGAATCGCGGCTCGCTTGGCGATGATCACGAGCCCGCTCGTGGCGCGGTCGAGCCGATGCGCGGGGTGGGGCCTCCACGCGGCCCATGGTTGGTCGGGCGTGGCGCCGGCGTGAGCGAGGAGTGCGTTCACCAGCGTTCCCGTGCGGTAAGGACCCATCGGATGGACGTGAACGCCTGCCGGCTTGTCGACGACCAGCAGGTCCTCGTCCTCGAAGCAGATCGCGAGCGCGCGAGGCTCGGGCACGAGCGGGAACGCCGCGGCGTGCGCGGCGGGCGCGACGGCGATGACGTCCTCGGGTCCGACGAGCTCGCACATCGTGCCGATCCGACCGTTGATCGTGATCGCCCCCTGCGCGATCAGGGGCCCTACCGATCCGACGGCGACGGTCGCCAGGTGTGCCTTTGCGTAATCGACGAGCCGCATGGATTTCTACGCTGGACGCAGCTCGAGCTCGACGTCGAGGGTCGTGCTCGTCACGGGTGCATACCAGGCTCTATCAGGATATGGACTGGCGTGCTCGTGCTTGCACAAGGAGATCGTGCACGCCTCTCAGCGCGTGCGGTCGAGCTTTGCGAGCTCGGCTGTGATCGCGTCGACAGCGACCTGCCAGCTGGGGTTCGCGTTCGGCTTCGCGGCGGCCTCTCGTGCAATCGTGAGCGCGGCTCGATACTCCGTGCGCGCGCTCTCGACATCCTTCGCAGCCTCCATCGCGACGCCCAGCTTGAGGTGCGTCTTCATCAGGTCGTCGATGGAACTGCTGTTCGTCGGGTTGCGGACGACGGAATCGTCAGCGATCGCGAGTGCCTTCCGGAGCTCCGCGATCATCTCGTCCTGCTTGCCGGCCATCACGGCGTAGGCGCCGGCGAGCTTGATGTGGCTGTAGTACAGATCGCGCCGCCACTTCTCGTTCAGCGGATCCCTGGCCACCAGCTTCTCGCGCTCCACGAGCGCAGCGCGATAGGACATCAGCGCGTCGCCAGGATTCTTCATCGCGAGCTGCACGTCCCCAAGCTTGTTCGCCAGCACGGACAGCCCGCGCTGCCAGTCGGTGTTGCTCGGATCGGTCGCGACCAGCTCCATCCAGATCGCGTGACCTCCGCGGAGCTCGACGAGCGCCCCTGCAAGGTCGCTCTTGCCGAGCAGCACGACGCCGATCTGGTCTGCATTCCAGGCGCGACCGACCTGCGCCACCGTGCTGGAAGGCTCGATCTTGAGCAGCCGAGCGTACATTGCCTCGCTCGCTCGAAACTCTGGCAGCGCGTCGTCGGGGTGCTTCTGGTACAGCAGGGCCCTTCCGATTGAAAATCGGCTGGCTGCGACGTGATTGAGCCAGATGACGTTCTTCGGATCCTTGGCCGCCTCGCGCTCGCCGATCTCCAGCGCAGCTCGGTGCTCGCGCAGAGCCTCGTCGACCTGATCGCGGAGCCACAGCACTTCACCGAGCCTCGCGTGTGCGTTGAGGAGCTCGTGGCTACCGGCTGCGGCGGCGAGCGCGGATCGGTACTCCACGAGCGCACCGTCGAGATCGCCCCGGTCGGAGAATGCCGACGCGACCAGCGAGTGGCCGCGATGGAGCGCGTGGCGCGGGCCGGGATCATTCGGATGAGCAGCAGACAGTCGCTCGGCGGACGCGAGTGCCTCGCGATAGTGCAGGAGCGCGGCGGGGCCATTGCCCTGGGCGGCCTGGATCGCGCCGATCTCGTACTCGACCTCGAGTGCTGCGGCCTGATACTTGACGACGGTCGGGCTCCTCGCGACGAGGGACTGGAGCATCGCCTTGGCCTTCTCCTGCTCGGAGAGCGCCGAACGAAGGTCGCCCCGGGAAACCATCACGTCGGCGATATGGCTGCGAGCCTTCGCCGACAGGAGCAAGTCCTCATCCGATCCGGCATCGCCGCGTGCGTCGTAGTACTTCGCGGCGCGGCGAGCGACGGTGTCGAGCAGATCTAGCTTTCCCACTTGCTCGAGCCGTGGATGAAGATCTTCGAGCATGAACTGCATCAGCCCTTCGGCCGTCTTCCGATCCGCGATCGCGAGGCTGCGCTGGTCCTCGGCGAGCTGCTCCGCGATGATCACACTGCGGAGCGCGACGATCCCGATCACTACGGCGACGACCGCTGCACTGCCTCCCGCGATCACCGCGGTGCGCTGACGAACAAACCAGCGCCCGAGCAACTGGCGCAGGGAGTAGCGGTGCGCTCCGACGAGCTGCCCGGTCTGAAACCTCCGGAGATCGTCCGCGAGTGACTGCGCTGTCGCGTAGCGTTGCGCGGGATCCCGCGCCATCGCGCGCTCGACGATCGTCACGAGCTCTCGCGGCGCGCTCGGCGCGAGGTCGAGGAGTGGCTCTGGAGGGCCGGTGTACACGGCGGCGATCAGCTCGGCGTTGCTCTCGGCGACGAACGGCGCCCGCGCAGCGAGCACATGATAGAGGATCGCTCCGATCGCGTAGACGTCGGCCCGCTCATCGACCGCGCGTCCGGCGGCCTGTTCGGGCGGCATGTACGCGGGCGTGCCGAGGACGTCACCCACGGTGGTCTCGCCCTCGTTGGCCGCGGAGTCGTTCGAGCTGCCCGGCTCGACTTCGTCGGGATTCGCTTCATCGACGATCTCGGCGTGCGCGAGCTTCTTGGCGAGTCCCCAGTCGATCACAACGGTCTCGCCGAACTCACCGACCACGATATTGCGGGGCTTGAGGTCACGATGGATCACGCGCTGTCCGTGCGCGTAGGCCATCGCATCCGCGATCGCGAGGACGTTCGGCAACAGCGCGAGGCGCTCGTTGAAGGTCTTCGCCGCTGCAATGACCTCGTCGAGCGACCGTCCGTGAACGAGGCGCATCGCGTAGAACGGCTCGCCGGTTGGCCAGGTTCCCGCTTCGTGGATGCTGATGATCGAGGGGTGCTGTAGTTGCGCGGTGATCCGCACCTCGCGCTCGAACCGGCGCGCGTGGGAACCGGACCGGGTCAACACTTCCTTGACCGCCACATCGCGCCCTAGCCGCCGATCGCGCGCGACCTGGATGCGCCCCATACCACCGCGCGCGATCTCGCGGTTGATGACGTAGTGCGCAGGATCGACCTCGAGCAGCTCGGGATAGTCTGGAGCTGCGTGCGGGCTTGGCTGCGACGGACGGATTCGTGGCCCGGACTCGCCGCCACTCGCGACGGCGTCACTCGCAGCGAGGGTCGGGTCGTGCCCGCTCTCCCCGCCCTCGACCTCGGTGTCGTCGGTTCCCCGGCTCAAACGTCGATTCTACCCCGGTGCCGGGTGTGCAAGGGGATGTGGTCCGTCGCGTCACGCCGTTCGTCGTGGTGTCAGCGCGCGCGACTCGGCATGTTACGCTGCGCTTCGTGTCCGGTATGGAGGAGCCTGACGACGGTGACGAGCTCGGGCAGACGGCGGTCGTTCCGCTCGGCACGCACGGTACGGGCGAGCTCAGCGTTCCGCGACAGCTGCAGATGCTCGTGATCGGTGATGGGATCTTCGCGACCTATCCTC
>JACCQV010001114.1 GCA_013813945.1 Deltaproteobacteria bacterium
CCGATCGGCTCGCGGATGACGGTCAGCCGTTGCGTCGGGTTGGTTGCCGGAATCGTCTCGCCATAGCTGCGCTCCGCCTCCCCGGCGAACCAGGCCAGGAAGCTGGCGGCGTAGCGGACCTCGGCAATCGATTCTTTCAGCGGCTTGCCGTTCTCGCGCGTGCACAGCTCGGCGAGCCGGCGTTCGGCCGACAGCATCCGCGCCGCGAGCTGACCGAGCAGCCTGCCGCGCTCGGGACCGGGCCGCCGCTTCCACCCGGGAAACGCACGGGCGGCCGCCTCGACCGCGGCGTCGACGAGGGCTTCGTTGCTATCGGTGACCTCCGCGATCAAGGCGTCGTCGTATGGATCGGTGACCCGGAACTTTTGCGATCCAGTGACCCAGCGGCAGTCGACGAAGGCATCACAGGGAGGGAGCTCGCTCATGATTGGGACTATGACCCGATCCGATGTTTGCGCTATAGCGCCAACATGAACGAGAAAGCTCGGATCGGTGTGATCTTCGGAGCGGTCGCCCTCGTGCTCGGTGGTGGCTTGTTCTACTTCTTCAAGATCCATCAGCCGAAGCAGCAGCAGGGCGCTGCACAGGGCGAGGTCCTGGCGTGGGAGGAGCGGTGGAACGCGGCGCGCGAGTGCCTGCTCGGGAAGCAACCCGCGTCGTCGTCGTCGCGGGAGTCGCTCGCGGTTCGCGAGATGCAGCCCGAGCCGTGGGAGCGCAAGACCTGCACCCAGCTGATCGGTAAGTTGTCGCGCGGCGTCGCCGAGGACACCGGCTTGATGAAGGTCGAACACGCGTGGATGACGACGGACCGCGCGGCCGGAAAGTTCGCCAACGCATTCGCGATGCACGCCGATCCGTTCGGCGACGCGGCCATGAAGGCAGAGAAGGAATCCGCACTCGGCGCGGCCTTCGAATCACTCGACGCTGCGCACGCCGAGCTCCGCGCCGCGGCAGGGCTCGACGCTACCGCCGTCGCGCAGCTCCCTTCGCTGCCAGCTGCCGAGATCATCCCGATCAAGGACGGCGCGGAGCGCGTGACCTCGCTCGTGTCCTGGGTGCTGCCCTCGGCTGGCGGAATCTATGCGCACGGCGGCAACAAGACGAGTCAGTTCCAGATCGTCGCCGCGCCGGGCCAGGCGCCGAGGGCGTTGAAGGTCCCGAACGGCGCCTTGCGTGCGGTGCCCGATCTCTCGTGGGCCGCGAGTGGTCTGTTCAGCGAGGTCGCGATCGCTCCGATCGACGAGCGCGGCGCGTTCGGCACGATCACCAATCTTCCAATCACCGAGCCCGGGCGCGTGTTCTTCGCGGTCGGCAGCCTGACCGCAGGCATGGTCGCGTACAAGACCGGCGATCACCTCACGGTCGCGCGCGCGACCGGTGGCCCGTTCGCCGCCGACACGCCGCTCGAGATGGAGCGCACGATCGTCGCGGTCGATCCAGCGGGTCGCGTGCTGCTCGCGTGGAACCCGTTCTCGACCCCCGAGAACGAGAACGAGACGGCCCGGCTCCGCGGGTTCATCACCCGGGGCGACGCGCCTCCAAAGATCGTCGAGCTCGGTACCGGATATGCGGGAAGTGCGTGCCTGACGGCGACCCAGGGCTGGGTCGGAGACAGTTCGCAGGCCATCTCGTTCAGTGACACCGGTGCGGTTCCTCATCTCTTTCCGCGTCACGATCTGCTCGGCTGCACGAAGGACTCCGCCCTGCTCCATAACAACGGTACCTCGCACTACGTCGTGTGCACGGAGGCGTGCCGGGCCGTCAACATGGGCAGCATCAAGTCCACTCATGTCGCGACGGTCGCCGGTGACAAGGTCCAGGCGATCCGTGCCCGCGGCGGTGTCCTCGGCGTGTGGCGCGAGAATGCCCTGCCCGTCTTCTACGCGACCCAGAGCACGCTACAGCCGATGCTCGCCACGAGCGACGGCAAGGTCATCGATGTCCTCGCGACGACGGACGACGGCCTCGTGATCGCGCGCGTCCCGGTCAAATGATCTTCGCGAGCGCCTGCGTCTCGAGCAGGTTGTCCTCGATCGAGCAGTAGGTCCAGCCGCCGTAGCGGCCGACGGAGTGCACGCCGGTGAGCGCGAGCCCGTCGCGGACGCGCTCGGTCTCGGCGAGTGACGCCTGGGTGATGTGGACGTATGCGGGATCGAGCACGACGTGGTGGTGCGAGACCAGCTGGTGTCCGTCGATGATCTTCTCGCGCGCGAGGTCGGCGAGCACCCGGGCGCGCAGCGCGTCGACATCGAAGGTCGCGCCGTGCGGTGCACCGATCTCGACGTACAGACTCATGCGGTCGGTGTCGAAGATGTTGTCGTACCAGCCGACCCGGTAGAACGACAACGCGCGGTCCGGGAAATACATCCAGTGGACACCGCGCATGCCCTTGCGATCGAAGCCCAGGTTGAACACGAGCACCTGGTTCGACGTGAACACGCTCGAGTCGTGGGAGACGCCACACATCCGCGCTAGCGCGGGCAATGGAGCGGAGCTGACGATCTTACCGAATCGGATCGTGCGGTTCGGCGTGACGACCTCGCGCGCTCCGAGATCGATCTTCGTGACCGGCTCGTTGCAGCACACGGTTCCGGGCGGCAGCTCCGCGAGGAGCGCGTGGATGTACTGGATCGCGCCGCCGTGCGGGTACGTGAACGTGGCGTTGTAGCCACCGTCCTTGGCACCCGGCCGCATGTTGCCGATGATGTCGGCGAGCTCGGCGTGCGGGAAGAAGCGGCCCATCGCGTCGGGGTCGAGACGATCGAGATCGATCGCGTAGAGCTTCTCGTTGTACGGGCGAAGAAACTTCTCGGTGATCGCCGTTCCGAGCCGACGCACGAGCATGTCCTGGAACGAGGTTGGCGCGCCCTCCCCGGTCGGCCGGAAGTACAGATCGACGAGGCACTCCAGGAACTCGTCCTTCGGGAGCTGATGGATGTTCTTCTGGAACGGAAAGTCGATGTCGAGGCCGGCGTAGCGGATGAAGCTGCGCTTGACGATCGTGCGGACGTCCTGCCCGGGCATCCGCGCGCGCAGCCAGCTCTCGATCGCCGGATTCTTGAAGTGGAAGAAGTGGCCCGAGTAGTCCCAGACGAAGCCGTCCTGCGCGATCGTCCGGCAGTAGCCGCCGGGCTCACTCTCCCCCTCGAGCACGAGGACGCGCGCGCCGGGGTGCAGCTCGCGATACCAGTTCGCGAACCCGAGGCCCGAGACTCCCGCACCGATGACGACGACGTCGGCGCTGTCGGTGGTCTCAGTGGTCATCGAGCCTCGACAGCTCGCTCGCGAAGATTCGCCGGGCGATCGCGATCGCGCAGCCGTAGGTGCTCTCCATCCCGAAGTACGACATCGACTTCGACAGCAAGCTCTGCCGCCGCGAGTACGGAGTATCCGACGCGTAGTGAATGACGCCGAGCTCGAACGAGCTCTGATCGACGAGAGACACCAGCTGGTTCTGTGGATGGCGGCGCGGCTCGGCTGTCTCGTAGGCAGCGGCGAGGTACGGACCGGCCTCCATCTCCATCACCGTGTAGCCCTCGCGATAGAACACATCCATGTACTCGCGGTTCTGGAGGAACGCGGAACGCACGGTCAGCGCCTTCTGGTTGTCGAGCACGGTGCCGTGCCGCATGAACGGCTGGACATCTCCCGCGGTCAGCGAGTTGCGGAACAGGTACGTATTCGACGAGTGCTCGTCGTGGTTCACCTTGCTGATCATCACGTCGCCGACGCGGCCGTTGAGCGTCGCCGCCTTGCCCATGATGTAGACACCGCGCAGATCCTCGACGCCGAGCGCGACCGAGGTCAGGTGGTGATACGCGGCCATGCCGAGCGGGTAGTCGATGTTGATCAGCACCGCCGGGCTCTCGTTGAGCCGCTCGATGCCGGGCACGTGAACGCGCGGATCGAGGTTGTCGGGGTGGAGCATCGACAGCTCGATCACCTGCGCGTCGACGTCGATCTTGCCAGGCGACGCGATCGCGCGGATGCCCGCGCTGGCATCGGACTCCTGGACCTGCTGCATCCGGCCGTTGATGGCGTCGCCACCGGGCTCGTGGATGAAGGCGCGGAGCGAGTAGTAGAGGATGTTGGTCGCGAGCGACTGATCGCCCTTCGCGAGCGCCTCGTCGTAGCGCGGCGCCAGATCCTCGAAATTGCGGCGGTGCAGGAACGCGACGATCTCCTCGCGATGCCGGCGCGCATAGCCGCCGAGAAGATTCGCGAGCGAGTGGCTGTTCGAGGAGATGAAGTAGACCGGGCGGTTGGGCGGGACGGCCGGCGCGATCGCGTGCCACCAGCGCTGGGCCGAGCGCTGGTACTCGCGGAACGATCCATCGAGCAGGCGCAGGAACAGATCGCAGTCATGCGCGGTCATGTCGCCCAGGATGTCGTTCGAGCGCGGACCGAGCGCGCCGCGAAGTCGGAGCACGGCCTCGGCGCCGCCGAGCGCGGCCGAGAGCGCCTCGTCATCGGTGACGTCCGAGATCTTGGCCGCGACCAGGCGGTCCCGGAGCTTGTTCCACTCGATCTGGTACGAGGTCAGGATCGGGACCAGATCGTCGATATCGGAGGCCGATGCGACGAACGCCGCGAGGGTATCGCCACCGTCCCAGCGCAGCGGGCGCCGGCGACCGCGGGTCTTGACGCTCTGCCAGCGGTCGACCATGTACCCGGCCGCCTCGAACTGAGCGAGGCTCTGGCCCAGGACGATGTGCCGGATTCGCGGCATGCAGTCGGGGAGCCGGCCTGCGCTGTACGCAAAGGCGGCCAGATCGGGCTCCGTGGCGTGCTCCGCGCCGAGGTGGAGGCTGGACCTCGAGTAGAGGTGGGCCTCCTCGAACGCACGCACGCGGACGTCGCCGCTCGACCGGAGGAGCGAGTAATAGGTCCGGATATAGAGATCGATCTCGTCGCTGGTGGCACGAGGCGGCTGGCGATCCACGGGGACAGGGTAGATCAGCTCGGGCTCCGGAGCGCTTTTACTGGGCGCCGAGGTGTTAGCGGGTGGGGGAAAATGCTATTGGGAGGGCCTACCGTGAGTAAAGAAGAGCTAGTTCATCTCGACGGCGAGGTCATCTTGATCGCGAAAGGCGGCAACTTTCGCGTCAAGCTCGACAACGGCCACGAGGTACTGGCGAAGCTGGCCGGCAAGGTCCGCCGCCATCGCATCCGCGTCGTCCTCGGTGACCGGGTCACCGTCGCTGTGTCGCCGTACGACCCGACGCGTGGATTCATCGTCTATAGACAGCGCTAGCCAGGCCGCGGGGCTAGACTGCGGGCGTGGATACGCCCCTCTACGTCGGCATCGATCTGGGAACGACCAACTCCGCCGCCGCGGTGTTCGACGGCGAACGAGTCTCGGTGATTCGCAATGCGCAGGGCGCGACGGTCACCCCGTCGGTCGTGCGCATCGATAAGCAAGGTCGGGTCACGGTCGGGACCCGGGCCCGCCGGTTCCTCGAGCAGGACAGCGCGAACACCGCGGCCGAGTTCAAGCGCCTGATGGGTACCGGCAAGGCGATCGAGTTTCCGTCGCCGGGGAGTACGAAGAAGCCCGAGGAGCTGTCCGCGGAGGTGCTCAAGGCACTGCGCCAGGACATCACCGACCAGCTCGGCGTGCAGATCGACCGCGCGGTGATCTCGGTACCGGCGCTGTTCGAGCTGCCACAGAGCGCCGCGACCTCCGAGGCCGCGCGCCTCGCCGGGTTCTCGCGGGTCGAGCTGCTGCAGGAGCCGATCGCATCGGCCCTGGCGGCGGGCTGGCGCGCGGACGACGATGGCGGGGGGACGTGGCTGGTGTTCGACCTCGGCGGCGGCACGTTCGATGCCTCGCTACTCGAGACGCGTGACGGTCTGCTCCGGGTCGTTGGCCACGATGGCGACAACTTTCTCGGCGGACGCGACTTCGACTGGACGATCACGGAGCACCTCGCCTCGCAGCTCTCGGTCGTGCCGCAGCGCAGTAACCCCGAGCATACGGCGGCGCTGCGGGCGCTGAGGCTCGCGGCCGAGGACGCGAAGATCGAGCTGTCGCGCGGCGATCGCGCGCAGGTCACGCTCGCCCAGCCGCTGTCGATCGACGGACAAGACGTCGACGTCGATCTCGAGCTGACGCGCGCCACCGTCGAGCGGCTGTGCACGCCGCTGGTCGATCGCGCGCTCGATGTCTGTCTCCGTTTGCTGTCCGGCAATGGCCTCGGCCCCGGGCGGCTCGCGAAGCTCGTGCTCGTCGGAGGACCGACCGTGATGCCGATGGTCCGCCAGCGCGTCGCAGCACGGCTCGAGGCAACGATCGCCGAAGGTCACGATCCGATGACGCTCGTCGCGCAAGGCGCGGCGCTCTACGCGGCGACCGCGAGCCTCGATGGCCGCGCGGCATCGGTCGCGGTTCCCGCGGGACGTCAGGTCTGGCTCCAGTACCCCGCAGTCTCCGCGGATCTCACGCCGCACGTCGTCGGCAAGTTCGTCGGTGAGGATCCGCCGGCGAAGATCAAGCTCGTGCGCAACGACGGTGGGTGGTCGAGCACCGAGGCCACGGTCGGACCGGATGGAACGTTCCTCACGACGGTGACGCTGCTGCCGCGCCGCGCGTGCACGTTCGAGATCGAGGCGCGTGCGAAGGGCGGCGAGCTCGTGGTCGTCACGCCCTCGCAGCTGACGATCGTCCAGGGCCTGACGATCGGGGACCCACCGCTCTCGCGCACGCTTGGCGTCGCACTCGCGAACGGGCACGTCCAGGTCTATCTCGAGCGGGGCGCGCCCCTGCCCGCGCGCCGGACGTTCACGCACCACACGATCGAGACCGTCGCCAAGGGCAGCTCGGAGAGCGTGCTGCGCATTCCGATCGTGCAAGGCGAAATGAGCCAGGCGGAGCTCTGTCGCCTGGTCGGCACGCTCGATATTGGTGGCGACGTCGTCAAGGACACGGTTCCGACGGGCTCCGCCGTCGAGGTCACGATCGAGCTCGATCGCGGTGGGCGACTCGCGGCGCGCGCGCTGATTCCATCGATCGGTCAGGTGTTCGAGCACGTCGCCCACCTGCTCGTTCCTGAAGCAGCTCCGGAGGCACTCGACGCGGCGATCCGCGATCTGCGCCGTCAGCTGATGGAGCTGCGCTCGGACGCGTTCCGCCACGGGCTCGGTCACGTGATCGAGAAGCTCGACAAGATCGAATCACGGCTGAGCGAGGCCGAGCGCGACATCGACGCGGCACACGGCGGCGATGCAGATGCGGCGCAGCGTGCTCGACGCGCGTTGCTCGACGTCGACGGGACCATGGCCGAGGCCGACCTCGCCAGGAAGTGGCCGGAGCTCGATCAGAATGCGCGGAGCATCGCGATCTCGGCATCGTCGACCGTCGGCGAGCACGGGACCGACGCCGAGCGGAACCTCCTGCAGGAGGTTCTCGCCGCCATGGACAAGGCGCGGCGGGAGAAGGATGCGCCCGAGCTCGAGCGCCAGATGCGGCTCGCGTCGCGACTGTCGCGCGCGGCGTTCCATCGCACGACCGAGGCGTGGGAGTACTACTTCGAGGACGCCGCCTCCGAGATCAGCAAGATGCGCGACTTGCCCAAGGCGCAGAAGCTGGTCACCGAGGGCAAGGC
>JACCQV010001147.1 GCA_013813945.1 Deltaproteobacteria bacterium
GACGCGCGGCGCACGCCTGCTGACGACCGAGGAGTGGGACGCGGCTGCGGTGACCGCCGGCTTTGTCGTCGAGGACGGGATCTTCGAGTGGGTGGATTCGCCCGATGAGAAGAAGCGGACCGTCCGGCACCACGGCAAGACCGCGACGCGGCCCGATCAGAAGCAGAAGGACGTCACGTTCCGCACCGCCCGTAATCCTATATAGTTCCGCTCGATGTCAGACGTCGATCGCCTGGTCGAGATCATCGCCCAACGTGTGAAGGACCGGCTCTCCTCGCAGCCGACGGCGACCGCGAAGCTCGCCTTGATCCCGCGCGATCGCGGCGAGTGCAACGACGACTCCGCGCCAGGCGAGGACTGTGCCGGCTGCGGTGCGTGCGTCGTCCGCCGGCCGTGGTCGGTGCGCGCGATGGAGGGTGCCGGCGCGATGCGCATCGGTGCACCGGCCGGCATCGGCGCCGTCGCCGGCGACATGGCGAAGCTCATCGATCACACGATGCTCAAGCCCGAGGCGACCCGCGACGAGATCACGAAGCTGTGCGAGGAAGCGCGCACGCATCGGTTCGCCTCGGTGTGCGTCAACACGACGTGGGTGCCGCTCTGCAAGTCGCTGCTCGCGGGCACCGATGTCATGGTGTGTTGCGTCGTCGGCTTCCCGCTCGGTGCGATGACGCCGAACGCAAAGGCGTACGAGGCGCGCGAGGCGGTCCGCCAGGGCGCCAAAGAAGTCGACATGGTGATCAACATCGGCGCGCTGAAGTCCGGCGACTACGAGACCGTGTTCGAGGACATCTGCAAGGTTGTCAAGTCGTCCGCGCCCGCCGGCGTCAAGGTCATCCTCGAGACGAGTGCGCTCGACACCGAGCAGAAGATCATCGGCTGCACGCTGTCCAAGCTCGCGGGTGCGGCGTTCGTCAAGACGTCGACCGGCTTCGGCAAGGGAGGAGCGACCGTCGAGGATGTCGCGCTGATGCGGCGCGTGGTCGGCGGCGAGATCGGCGTCAAGGCGTCGGGCGGAGTGCGCACCGCAGAGGACGTCCTCAAGATGGCGCAGGCCGGGGCGAACCGCGTCGGCGCGTCGGCGTCGGTGGCCATCGTCACGGGAACAGCGGATGGGAAGGGAAAAGGCTACTGAGTGCTCCCCGTCCAGCTGATCCGCAAGAAGCGTGACGGCGGCACGCTCGACGACGACGAGCTCCGGGCGTTCATCGGCGGGGTGACCGACAGCTCGATCCCCGACTACCAGGTCGCGGCGATGCTGATGGCGATCTTCTTCAAGGGGCTCGACGATCGCGAGCTCGCGACGTGGGCCGATGCGATGACGCGCTCGGGAGACATCATCGATCTCTCCGCGATCAAGCGCGCGAAGGTCGACAAGCACTCGACCGGCGGAGTCGGCGACAAGATCTCGATCCCGCTCGCACCGGCTGTCGCGGCGTGTGGCGTTGCGGTGCCGATGGTCTCGGGGCGCGGCCTCGGCCACACCGGCGGCACGCTCGACAAGCTCGAGTCGATTCCCGGGTTCAAGGTCGACTTGCCCGTCGAGACGTTCGCCCGCCTCGTCGACACGCTCGGCGTGTGTCTGATCGGTCAGACCGCCCGGATCGCCCCCGCGGACAAGCGGCTGTATGCACTGCGCGATGTGACCGCAACGGTCGAGTCGCTGCCGTTGATCGCCTCGTCGATCATGTCGAAGAAGCTCGCCGAGGGCATCGACGGCCTGGTCCTCGACTGCAAGGTTGGCAACGGCGCGTTCATGAAGACGATCGAGAACGCACGCAAGCTGTGCGCGCTCATGAAGGCGATCGGCGAGCGCGCCGGGAAGCGGATCACCTGCGTCCTCACCGATATGGACGCTCCGATCGGCCGGACGATCGGTAACTCGCTCGAGATTCGCGAGTCGATCGAGGTGCTGCGCGGCGGCGGCCCGACCGACACCCGCGAGCTCACGCACGTGCTCGGCGCCGAGATGCTCGTGCTCGGCGGCGTCGCCAAAGATCCGGCCGAGGGTCGCGCGAAGATCGAGCGTGTCCTCGCCGACGGCAGCGCGCTCGAGGTGTTCCGCAAGGTCGTCGCGGCCCAGGGCGGCGATCCAAGAGTGTGCGATTCACCCGGCAGCGTGTTGCCGAAGGCGGCCTCGCGCGACGAGCTCGGCCTTCGGGCGGGACGGATCACCGCGATCGACAGCGAGGCGCTCGGGATCGCGGCGCTCGTACTCGGTGCCGGCCGCCGCACCAAGGAGGATGTGATCGATCCGTCCGCCGGACTCGTGGTCGATGCGTACCTGGGCGAGGTCATCGAGCCCGGGGCCCATCCCCAGATCATGCTCCATCACAGCCTGTCGCCAGGAGATGGCCGCCTCGCCGAGGCGCGTGCGATGATCGAACGCGCCTTCGTGATCGAGCCCGCCGACCACCCTGCCCCGCCCCTTCGCGCCTCGCGCATCCTCGAGGTGATCCGGTGAGTAACGATCGTGACCGCGATGACGTCGAGGGCTTGCCGGCCACGCTGTACGATCGCGTGCACGCTGCAGCGCAAGCGATTCGCGAACGCTCCGATGTCGTGCCTCAGGTCGGGCTCATCCTCGGTTCGGGTCTCGGCGCGTTCGCCGATTCGTTCGAGAAGTCGGTCGCGATAGACTACGGCGACATCCCGCACTTTCCACGTTCGCATGTCGTCGGGCACAAGGGCCGCCTCGTGCTCGGAATGCGCGGCGGTGCTTCGTGCGTGGCGATGCAGGGCCGCGTGCACATGTACGAGGGCCACAGCGCCGCGATCGCTGCGTTCCCGGCGCGAGTGCTCGTCGCGCTCGGAGCCAAGGTCGTGATCGTCACGAATGCAGCCGGTGGCCTCAATCCGGCATGGATGCCCGGCACGCTGATGCTGATTCGCGATCACATCGATCTCCTTCGCGATCACGCGCTGCGCGGCCCGAACGACGACCGCCTTGGCCCACGGTTCCCCGACATGACCCAGGCGTATGCGCCCGAGCTTCGCGCACTGGTCAAGGAGGTCGCGGCCAGCGCGGCGATCCCGCTGCAGGAAGGCGTCTACGTCGCGATGCCTGGCCCGACGTACGAGACTCCGGCGGAGGTCAAGATGCTGCGCGGGCTCGGTGCTGATGCGACCGGAATGTCGACGGTTCCCGAGGTCTGCGTCGCACGGCACATGAGCGCCCGCGTGATCGGTATCTCGTGCATCACGAACCAGGCGGCCGGTATCACCGGCAACGCCCTGTCGCACGAGGAGGTCACGGAGACGGCGAACCGCGTGCGCGCCACGTTCGAGGGGCTGCTCGATCGCATCCTCGGCGCACTCGTTGCCCGCGGGGAGCTGCGGTGACCGCGGCGAACAAGGATCTCGTCGCGCGCGCGATCGCCGCGCAGGCCAGGGCCTACGCGCCGTACTCGAAGTTCCACGTCGGCGCCGCGATCCAGATCAGCGGTCAGGTATTCGAGGGCGCGAACGTCGAGAACGCGTCGTACGGCCTCGCGATCTGCGCGGAGCGCACCGCGATCTTTGCTGCGGTGACCTCCGGTGCACGCGATCTCGAAGCGGTCGCAGTGTCGACGACCTCGTCGCCGCCCTCCTCGCCGTGCGGCGCGTGTCGCCAGGTGTTGCTCGAGTTCGCCGCGGATCCCACGAAGGTGATCGTCACGGCGGTGAACCCCGCCGGTGAGCATCGATCGTGGACACTCGCCGAGCTCATCCCCGACGGATTCTCCGGGCGCGAGCTGCCGTGAGCGAGGTCATCTTCCGGGGCGGGACGATCCTGACGATCGACCCGAATCACCGCGTGCTGGCCGGAGATGTCGCCTGCATCGACGGTACGATCGTCCACATCGGTGGCGCATACACGCCGCAGACCACCGGCTACGAGATCGTCGACTGCGCCGGCTGCATCGTGATGCCCGGTCTCGTCCAGGCGCACGTCCACACCTGCCAGACGCTCGCGCGCGGTCGCGCCGATGACCTCGAGCTGATGGACTGGTTGCGCAACGTGATCTGGCCGTACGAGGCCAGCCTCGACGAGGATGCGATGACGGCGAGCGCGGAGCTTGCGTGTGCCGAGCTGCTTCTTGGTGGCACGACGGCGATCCTCGACATGGGGACGGTCCACCATACCGATGCGATCTTCGCCGCCGCGGAGCGCTCGGGAATCCGCGCCACGATCGGCAAGGCCATGATGGACCTGCCCGATCCGCAGATCCCCGCAGGCCTGCGCGAGTCGACCGCAGGATCGCTCGACGAGTCCGCGCGGCTGATCCAGCGCTGGCACGGCGCCGCCAACGATCGCCTGCGCTATGCCTATGCACCTCGTTTCGTCCTGTCGTGCACCGATGAGCTGCTGCGGGAGGTCGGCACGCAGGCACGCGAGAAGGGTGTCCGCATCCACACGCACGCGAGCGAGAACCCGGGAGAGGTCGCGCTCGTCCGGCAGCGGTTCGGCAAGGACAACATCATCGTGCTCGACGAGCTCGGCCTCCTCGGCCCGCACGCCTGCATCGCGCACTGCATCCATCTGTCGGCGGAGGAGAAGCAGCTGCTCGCGGTCCGCGGCGCGCACGTCTGTCATTGCCCATCCTCGAATCTGAAGCTGGCATCCGGCATCTGCCCGGTGCCGGAGCTGATCGCCGCCGGGATCGCGGTCGCGATCGGCGCGGACGGCGCGCCCTGCAACAACAACCTCGA
>JACCQV010001151.1 GCA_013813945.1 Deltaproteobacteria bacterium
GAAGGCAGGCATTGCCGACAGCGAGCTGCACGAAGGCGCGCCGCTGCTCGGCCACGTCGACGGCGAGGCGGTCGTGGTCGTCCGCGACGGCGGTCGAGTCCATGCGGTGGGTGCGTCGTGCACTCACTACGGTGGACCGCTGGCCGAAGGCTCGGTGTTCGGCGGAGCGATCCATTGTCCGTGGCACCACGCATGCTTCGATCTCGCGACCGGGCGCGCACATGGCCCCGCACTCGCGGCGATCGCGTGCTTCGATGTCGCACTCGAGGGCGGGACAATCCGCGTCGGACGCAAGCGCGTCGTCCAGCCGGAGAAGCAAGCAGTTCCGAAGTCCGTCGTGATCATCGGTGGCGGTGCGGCGGGGGTCGCCTGCGCCGAGGCGTTGCGGGCGGAGGGACATCACGGCTCGATCACGATCATCAACGGCGAGGGCTCCGATCCCGTCGACCGGCCCAACCTGTCCAAGGACTACCTCGCCGGAGCTGCACCGGAGGAGTGGGTCACGTTGCGGAGCACGGACGCGCTCGGTGCGAATGACGTCACCATGGTCGACGAGGCCGCCACTGCGATCGACACCGAGGGCCATACCGTCCGGCTCGCCGGTGGACGTGAGCTCACGTGGAATGCGTTACTGATCGCGACGGGGGCCGAGCCGATCCGCTTGCCGATCGAAGGCGCAGATCTCCCGCATGTTCATACGCTGCGGACCCTCGCGGAGAGTCGCGCGATCGCCAAGGCCGCTGCCCCTGGCACCCACGTCGTGATCATTGGCGCGAGCTTCATCGGTCTGGAGGTCGCGGCCTCGCTACGCGCGCGCGGCGCGAACGTCACCGTGGTCGCTCCCGAGCCGGTGCCCCTCGCGAAGATCCTCGGTGATGAGGTCGGCGCGTTCATCCGGAAGGTCCACGAGGCGAAAGGCGTCACGTTTCGGCTCGGCCGCAAGCCGGAGCGGATCACGCCCGAGCTCGTGATCCTCGATGACAACGCGACGTTGCCTTCCACGCTCGTCGTGATGGGCGTCGGGGTGCGGCCACGGCTCGATCTCGCGACTGCCGCGGGCCTCAGGATCGATCGCGGCGTCGTCGCTGATGACGAGCTGCGAGCTGCGCCCGATGTCTGGGTCGCGGGTGACATTGCACGCTATCCGTGGAACGGCAGCGCCGTTCGGATCGAGCACTGGCAGGTCGCGGTGCGGCACGGGCAGGCGGTTGCTGCGTCCATGCTCGGGAGAGGCGGACGACGGGACGTACCGTTTTTCTGGAGCCAGCACCACGACGTCACGCTCGGCTACGTCGGGCACGCCGAGAAGTTCGACCGTCCCGAGATCCACGGCAGCCTCGAGGCGCGCGATGCGCACGTCGTCTATCGTGACGGCGGAGTGGTCCGCGCGGTGCTGACGCTCGGTCGCGATCGGCTCGCTCTCGACGTGGAGGCGGCAATGGAACGAGACGAACCTGCGGCGGTCGACGCGCTCGTTCGCTGATCTGGCGCGCTACTCGGTCGGGATCCACTGTCGTCGCAAGAAGGCCTGGACCTCCGCGTGGAGCTCGAGCAGGTACGCCGCGCGATCGAAGCCCGGTGGATCTTGAGACGGCGGGAACTGCGGGTGGACCATGGCCGGCGGAAACGGGCTGAGAAACGAGAAGTGTCCCGCGTTCAGCACGATGCGGTAGTCGATCCGCGTGCGATCAGGAAACCCGCGCAGCAAGACGTCGTCGAAGGCGGTTGGAGAGAACAGGTCCTTCTCGCCGGTGCGCATCAGCACCGGAACGTCGACCGCACCGAGAGCACCCTCCACCATCAGCCATGGCGCAGCGGGCGCGAGGAGAACCAAGGCCCGAACGCGCGCGTCGGTCTCGACGGAGAAGGGATGACCTTGTCCGTCCGGTGACTCGTGGGGAAGCGCCATCGGACGGCCACCCGCGAGCGCGAGCGCGGTGTAGCCGCCGAGCGAGTGACCGATCACGGCGGCCGCATCGGGCACGAGCCGCGGACCGATCTCGCGATCTGCGAACGCCGCATCGATCACCAGCCGGATGTGGCGTGGCCGGTTGATCAGGTTGATCGGTGTATGCGCGAGACTGTCGTCTCTCCGCGTGTTGCCCGGATGCGCGAGCAGTGCGACCACGAAGCCGCCGCGGACCAGGTGCAGCGCGAGGTCACGCAACACCCAGGGCGTGCTTCCGGTGCCGTGAGAGATCACGACCAGCGGTCGCTGATCACCGTCGATCGGCGCTTCCTTCGCGACGCTCAGCGAGTACGTCCCGAACGGCTCGACGCGCTCGATCGCCTCCGCAGGATAGAGCAGCCACGTCGGCACCCGTACGCCCTGGACGGCATCGGTCACCTCGATCGCACGGCACCCGACGGACATCGCGCGGTGATCATAGACGCGAGTCGCGTCGTGTTCACTTCGCAGCAGCGCGAAGATCGCGCTCGATCGCATCGAACGTCGTGTCGACGTCCTTCGTGTACGCAATCCAGGCCGAATCCGCCGCTGCGGGCATCGATGCGAGGAGCGACCCGAGCAGGTCGCGCCGTGCCTTGAGGCCCGCGGCTGCGTCCTTCGACGCAGCGTCGGTCTTGGTCGCGAGACTCGCCAGTGCGGCGTCGAGCTTCGCCAGCCGCTCCATCACCGCGGCGCGATACGCCGCTCCGGCAGCGTCCAGGGTTCCCTCTGCGGAGCCCAGTTGCTGTCCCTTGGCCACGAGCGCAGCCTCCTTGTCGGCGAGCTCCTGCTGCTCCTTGAGGAGCTCGCGCTTGCGACGCTCGATCTCATCGCCGGTCTCGTGGAGGTCGGTGCGCTTCTCGGCGACTTCGGACTGCGCCGCGCGCAGGTCCTTGCTCGCCTTGTCGGTGTCAGCCGAGTTGTCCTTGCTGCCGCACGCCGCGAGCGCAAGTGCCGCGGCCGACGCGAACGACGCAAGTACGATCCGGCTGGTACGCATCACTTGCCCGGTGCGGCCGTGTTCGTCTTCTCGTTGGTCGTCGTGGTCGTCGAGCCGTCGGCGTTCTCCGTCTTCTTCTCGGTCGAGTCCGTGCTCGTGTTGTCGCCGGTGTCGGTCGTGGTCTCGGTCTGGGTCCGGGTGGTGGTGGTGGACTTGGGGGGGGTCTTGCTTCCACCACACGCGGCGAGCGTCGAGGCAGCAACGAAGGCGAGGGTCGCGAACAGGCGAATTGAATTAGTCATGAGCGGCGAACGCTAGCACATTCCAGCCCCCAGCCGACAAATACGAGCGCAAGCGCGCGTCAACGTGCGGCATCCCACACCGCGTCACGCGACGTCACGCGCCGGTCAACATCCCTGTCGCGACCGCGTCGAGCAGAGCCGTGAACTGCTGGTAGTTGAACGCCGAGCCACTGGTGAGCCAGTCGCGGTGGCGGAGCTCGGGCGCGATGTCGTCGGTCGGTGCATCGTCGCGGTAGTGGCCAAGGACGTCGAGGTGGTCGCCGAGACCGACCCACGCAACGTTTCCCCACAGCTGGGAGCGCAGCGGCGTGACCCCATCGTTATCCTCGAGGGTGGGTGAGCGATCGAAGGCTCGGACGAGCTGTGCCTCGAGCGCGTCGCCCGCGAACGGAGTCGTGTCGCGCATCGCCGCACATGGGTAGCGCTCGTCGATGTTCGCCGTCAGGTGGTGGAGTCCGAAGAACAGTGCCAGTGACACGGATCGCCATGGATGCCCGAGAGTGTTGAGCCACTTGCGCGGCGTGGGGCTCGGCGACATCGAGGCGGTCGACTGGTAGTAGACGCCCGGTCGGTCGTAGAACCCGGCGACCACGAGATCCATCGACTCGGGGCTGAGCTGCAGCATCGAGCCCTGATCCTCTTCGATCGCGGTCAGGTAGACGCGGACGTCCGCGCCGCTCGCGTCGTCGAGGACGCCCGAGAGCGTGCTGATCGAGCGGTCGAGCATCGCGAGCTTGAACGGGATCGCGAGATCGCCGCCGCGGAGGAACCCGAGGATCACACTCATCGCACGCAGCGGTGTCGCTCCGACCGTCAGGGCGGCGAACGTGAGCATCGACAGCGCCGCGAGCAGGTGCTGACCGCGCGAGGTCGCGAAGAAGCTGGCGAGCGGCGTCCCGTAGTGCGGCGTGTTCATCGTGGTCACGCTCCGCAGCTGCGGGATCCACGCGAGGAGCTCGCTCGGGATCGAGCAGGTCGTCGGCGATGCGACGAGCCGCGCATCGATGCCACCGGTCGAATGACCGAGCAGGTGAATGCTCGCTCCGGCGGGTGCCGTCTTGGTCACCATCTCGGCGAGCCGCGTCGCGCGCCGCCGGATCGATGCCGTCGGCAGGTCGTTGATCACGTGAACGACGAGCTCTTGCCCCGCCGCTGCGAACCGCGCCACGAGCTCGCGCTCGACGTGGCCGAAGTAGTTGTACGAGCCAAGTCGACCAAAGCCAAACATCCCGGGCGACAGATACAGGTGATGAGGTGGCACGAACGGGCATCGTACGCCTCGGCAAGACCGCTGACACCCGGTAGGGTCTCCCATGATCACGATCGCCATCACGAACGTTCAGGACATCGTCGAGAAGCAGAAGGGCTGGATCGTCGCCAATGTGGTCGGTGCGTTCGTCGACCTCGAAGAGCGGGTCGAAGAGATCGTGATCGAGAAGCTGCGCGCGGCGCTGGCAGCCGAGGGCGTCGAGGCGGTCATCCAGCGTCGCCCTGCGTGAAAGCGTGAGAATCGTCTACGTGGAATCTGTCGGCAGAACGCATATGATGGGCCCTTGCTGGATCTGATCGACACGCTGCACGCGCAGCACGACGAGATCGCTCAGATCGTAGATCGGGTAAATGACGCGACGACCCGTGGCGACGTGGAGTCCGTTGCCAAGGAGCTCGATGCACTGGCGACCGCCGTGCTCGCCCACCTCGAGGTCGAGGACTCGCGCCTGTATCCGGCGCTGACGCGAGCCGCCGAGCGGACCCAGCTCGAGGTTCCTGCGAAGATCGCGCGAACCTACGAGCACAACATGCAGACGATCAGCATCGCGCTCAAGGCGTTCCTCGAGAAGTACTCACATTCGTTCGTGCTCGACGACTTCAAGCGCGATTGGCCCCTGGTGTGCCAGTTGCTGACGGACCGGATCGCGAGCGAGGAACAAACGCTGTATCCGCTCTACACGTCCTGGGTCGGCGGCGAGACGTAAGCGGCGCTCAGGCGGCGCGCTGGAGGACGAGCGAGCCGAGCGAGTAGCCGGCGCCGAACGCGGCCATCACACCGATGCTGCCCGACGGCAGATCCTCGTTGTGCAGCGCGAATGCGATCAGGGAGCCGGCGGATGCAGTGTTGCCGTACTCGGCGAGCAAGATCGGCGCCTCGAGATCCGTGGCATCGCGTCCGAGGACGCGCTTGATGATCAGGTCGTTCATGTTCTTGTTGGCCTGGTGCAGCCAGTAGCGCGCGATCTGATCCGCGGTGAGGCCGTGCGCGGCGATCGTCTGGTTGATGAACTTCTCGGCCAGCGGCACCACGTCCTTGAACACGCGGCGACCCTGCTGATGAAACAGCTTGTCGGGCGTTCCCTCGCTGCTCGGATCGCAGCGGTTCATGAACCCGAAGTTGTTGCGGATGTTGTTCGACCACTTCGACTGCATGCGCGTCGAGCGGATCTCCCATGACCCGGGACGCGCGCGGTCCGTCGGCTCGATGACCATCGCGACGGCAGCGTCGCCGAGGATGAAGTGGGCATCCCGATCGCGCCAGTTGCAGTGCGGGCTCGTGAGCTCGGGGCCGACGACCAGAGCGCAGCGTGCCTGGCCGAGCTGGACCGCCTGTGATGCGAGCTGCAGGGCGCCGACACCGGTCGAGCAGCCGAGCGAGATGTCGAAGCCGTGGCCGTGTGCGCCCAGGATCTCCTGGACCTCGATCGCGATCGCGGGGTAGCTGCGCTGTGGCATCGACGCGCCCATCACCACGAGATCGACGTCTTCGCCGACCCGCCCCGCAGCCGCGAGTGCCTTGCGCGCGGCGTTGACCGCGTACTCGGCCTGGAGGCTGATCTGATCCTCGGGACGCTCGGGGATGTTGGGGCACATCCGCTCGGGATCGAGCAGGCCGGTCTTGTCCTCGACGTAGCGCTTCACGATGCCGGATGCGCGGAAGATGAACTCGGCTGATGACTCGCGTAGCGCCTCGCGCGTGCCGGCAGCAATCGCGTCGGCGTGCTTCGCGTTGGCGCGGCGCACGTACTCGTTGAACGCCACGCAGAGCTCGTCGTTGTCGAGCACCGTCGGCGGATGCCAGACGCCGGTCCCCGTGATGGAGGTCTGGGTCGTCGCTCGTTCGGCCATGTCGCGCAGGGTACCGGGGACCGGCGCGGCTTGGGACGAGCAAACGTGCACGACTCGGTCATAGCTGGAGTAGTCCATCAACCGGTTGAATTCATTATAAGAGTCACCCGCCCAGCCAGACGCGGTGGACCACAAGACCGCTTGCACGACGCCGCGGTAGTGTCGCCGACGTGGTGATCCGTATCGCGTTCGACCTCGAGATGATCCCACTGGCGGATGGCCTGTGGTGCTTGCGCCGTCCTTCGTACGTCACGTGCTCGTACGTCGTCGAGACCTCCGCAGGCGTGACGTTCATCGACGCCGGAATGACGGGATCCGGTCGCGATGTCCTCGAGGCCCTTCGGCACATCGGCCGCCGTCCCGAGGACGTAGAGGCGGTGCTGCTCACGCACTGGCACAACGATCACTCCGCGGGCGCCTACCTGCTGCAGAGCCGTTATCAGATCCCGATCTACGGCCATGACCGCGAGCGGCCGAGCCTCGCCAGGGGGACGGATCGCCGCGGGCCTCGCGACCGCGTGCGTGCACTGCTTCCCGACTGGGGGCTCTTCGTCCTCGCGAAGGGTCTCCTCGGCGAGACCACGCCGTGGCCGATCGCGCTCGATCACAGCGTCACCGATGGCGAGCTGGTCGCTGGACGCTTCGAGGTGATCGAGACGCCGGGACACACCCCGGGACACCTCGCCTTCTTCGATCGCGAGACGAAGACGCTGTTCGCCGGCGACGCGCTTGCGGTGATCGACGGCCGCGTGCGTCGCATGGCGAGACACGTGACGCCCGACCACGGGCGTGCACACACCTCGATGGTGAAGCTCTGCGATCAGCCGATGGCGCACCTGTGTCCCGGCCACCGCACGCCGCTGATGACGGGTGTCAGCGCCGCGATGACGGCGTTCCGTGCGGAGCTCGGTCGCGATCGCTGGCCACTGCTGGGCTGATCATGACCTACGATGCGCGCACCCTCCATGACCCCCGGCCTCGCCGCGTTGCTCCATCCGCATCCCATCGCGGAGCTGATCTCCCACATGGCGCGCGACGAACCGTTCGTGGTGCACGGCGCCTGCGACTCGATCGCCGAGCTGCTCGCGATCCCGTTCCTCGGATCGCTCGAAGCGCTGCTTGCAGCGTGGCCCGACCGGGTGGACGTGCACCTCCCCGACGTCGCTGACGAGGCGAGCTCCATGACCGTGCAGCCGAGCGAGGCACGCACGCACTTCGGTGCGGGGATGGCCCTGTTGTTCAACGAGGTGCAGCGGCATGCGCCCGAGCTGGTGCAGTGGCTCGAAGGGATCCGCACCGAACTCGGGCTCTCCGCGCTCACCCAGCAGCGCTGTCTGATCTACGCGACACCGGCGAGCAAGGGCACCACGGCTCAC
>JACCQV010001155.1 GCA_013813945.1 Deltaproteobacteria bacterium
GCAGCTTCTGGAACCGCAACACGACCGAGCTATCGGTTGCCTCGTTCACGGGTTGCGTCCACGTCAATGTCCAAGGTGGCGTTGATGTTCAGGTTCACGTCAACGCGACGTTAACTGAGCGGCATTGACGCTAGGGCGCGTTCTCGGCGCCGGGCGTCACGCTACCGCACGCGACCCAGTCGGTCGCGGCATCGTTCGTATCGCTGCCGTTGGGCATCCGGCAGAGCGTGCGAACCGCAGTGCTCGAGTCCGCGACCGCCGCGCCGAGGGCAGCACCCTCGACGAGCGAGACCGATGCCGGGAAGTCAGTGATCGTCGCCGCGTTGATCGATCCCTCGTACGACAGGGCATCGAGCAGCGTATGGGTCACGCTGTCGATCAGCGCGAGGCCGTCCGGCGCACCGTTCTGGATTTCGTCCTGGCTCCACACCGGATCGATGCTCAGCGCGCCCGCCGGCACCGCAACCTGGCTTCCCGTAATCACGAGGTACTGACCGCCTGCGAGGGTTCCGGCCGAGGACAGATCGATCGTGTCGTACGCGGTGTTGGTCGCGCCGTTGACGAGAACCACCCGCAAACCCGCGAGCGATGCCGGTGCAGAGGATGGATTGAAGAGCTCGATGTACTCGGCGGTATCGGTGCCGACCTGGTCGTAGTCGACCTCGTTGATCACGAGGCGAGGCGTGGTGCTGTTGAGCACGATGACGTAGTTCTTGATCGTCTTGGGATTGTCGCCGTCGTCGGCCGACAGCACGAGGGTGTAGCGATCCTGGGCGGCCACCTGGGCCGGGGTCGGACACCACTCCCAGGTGGCAGACGTGCCGTCGATCGCCACGAGCTGAGCTCCCGGGATCGTCGGCGCCTCTTCCGCGATCGTTACCTGCGCAGTGTCACGATCCTCGATGACGATGTCGACGATCATGCAGATCGCCGGATTGGCGGTCCTACCTGCACCGAGCGGCTCGCGAAAGATCGGGACCTCGCCGACCGCCGAGCGCACCTCGATCGTGATCGAGACGGTCGTCGTCTTGGAGCCATCGGATGCCGTGAAGTCGAAGGCATGCGCGCCGATGTCATCCGCCAACGGCGTCCACCGGAACACGCCCATCCCGCTCGGATCCTGCGACAGGTTGGCAGTGCCCTGCAGCGAGACCTCGGTATGGACGCCGTACGTCAGATCATCGCCGTCTGGATCGGAGCCATCGATGCGGACGATCAGCTCGCCGCCGACCGTCGCGATCTGATCCGAGAGCCCGTTGATCTGGGGTGGTTCGCCGCCGGAGCACGCCGCCAGGGCGAGCGCGAGCAAGGCGGACCGCAGGATCTGCATCCAGAACAGCGTAGCACTCGCGGGCGGGCAACAGGCAGAAGCTCAGTAAGCCGCGGCTCGTTCAGTACATCGGCTTGCCGTCAGGCATGCGCGTGGGCACGAACGGGGTGCGCGTCACATCGTCGGGTCCGGTGACCTTGCGCGCCGAGGATCCCTCGGCGGATCCAGCCGCCGTCGCGAGCTGGCGGGCATGCGCGACGCGCCAGCAGGTACCGTGGTGGTCGTCGTCGAGGTTGACGCCGTATGGAACCGGACCGGCGGCGATCAGCTGCTCGCATCCGGCGCGGTGATCGCCAATCGCATCGAGCATGAACCCGGAGACGCCTGGCTCAGGGAGCATCGCGGCCTGCGTCATCCGCACGGCGATGTCATCGGCCTCCTCCTCGGTGGAGAAGTAGCGAACCGCGCTCCACGGCTGACCGAGATCGATCTGGAGCTTGGACTCGATCGACGCGAGCTTGCCGCGCCGGTCGCTCGCCACCAACGTGATCACCTCGAAAGCGTCCTCGGCCATGAGCCACAGCTCGTCCGGCGCGAGCATGGACATGATGTACGACTGCCACTCGGCGCCTTGCGTCGCGAGGAACGCCTCTAGCGTCTGACCATACGGTGCAACGCACGCGCCGAGGGCGTCGAGCGTGCGATCGATCGCGGCCGTACCGGCGGCGGTGATGGTGATCGAGCCGTCGATCGGGGACGTCGGGAACAAGGTGTAGAGGTTGTTCACGGCTGCCACGGCCTGACCGCATTGCGCCGGGACCTGGTCCAGGTAGTTCGCGAACAGGACCTCGATGTTGCCTCCGAGCGGCAGATCCTCGAGCGCCGGCGTGCTGTACACACCTGCGACCGGAGAGAGCTCGATCCAGCGGGTCGCCGCCTCGCGCACGCGCATGTTGTCGAGCTGAATAGAGCCAAGCGGCTCCTCGCCGGCGGCAAGGTAGAACCGCTGCGTGCGGTCGTAAATGTCGGGGAACACGTGGAGCTTCGTGATGTGCGCGATCTCGTGGAACAGGACGCCGACCAGATCGTCGTCGGTGAAGCCTTCGAGGAAGATGCCGGTGTGGATCTGGACCGACAGCGCCGCCTGGCCGAGATCGGGATCAGAGGTCACCCACGCATTGGCGCTGGGATCGTCGAGCAGTACCAGTGCGAGCTTCGATTCGGCGAGCTTGCCGATCGGTGCCTCGGCCTGGTAGGTCGACCACGCGCGATCGAGCAATGCGCGTGCGCGCACGAAGCGCGGATCCTCGGGCGGAACCTGGGGCGTTGCAATGACGGTGGTGGTCAGCCAGGCACCGGCCTCGGCATCCGTCGCGAAGGTGCGGAAGCAATCGATGTCGGGGATGCCGCACGCGAGGTCGAGCTGGCAGGTGCCATCGCCGTACATTGGATCGGTGCAGGTCTGGCCATCGGCCTTGCCACCGCCGCCCGTATCGTCGTCGCCGGCGGCACCGTCCGTGGCACAGCCGACGAGCGAGAGCAGGAGCGCGGCACCCAGGGTTCGCAGCATGGGCGGGGATGGTGCAAACAAAAGTCCGCGCCCAAGTCCACGAATTCACAAGGCCGAAGCCGGCGGTGGTCACTCCGCTAGCCGGCAGGTGGAGGCGCGATCAGCCGCCGAATTTGACCCTGTGACAGAGGGGTTACGAGCGCGTCGTTCGTGCGCTCACTTCTGCGAAGCAGCACCGGTCTCGCGCTCGGTGCCGGTAGCTCCCGGAACCGAGACAGGCTTGGCGGAGCCCGCACCCGACTTGGGATGGCGCTCCCATGCTGCGGCGAGAACCTGGGTCGTGAGTAGTCTCTTGTCGATCATAGGATTTGCTCGTGGCTCTGCGAGGCGCGTGCCGGCGCCGATGTCGTGAAACTACGTGATCGCCCGTCGCACGCGACGCACCCGACCGTGCGTCCGTGAGACGGCGAGGCGATCTTCAGCGGCGAACCGGCAGGGCTCAGGCCTGCGCTCTTGGCAAGTGCTCCTTCTGCCACTGGCGCCAGGTCGACAGCGCGATGTCGGCCCGCTCCATGGTTCGGTTGATCACCGGCAGGAGAGCAGGAGCCTCCGGATCGAGGGTGGCGAAGGCATCGAGATATCCCGCTGCGAGTGCCAGCCGATCGACGAGATCACCGGGCGCAAACGCCGCGATCGCGAGCTCGACGGCCGTCTTCACATCACGCGCGAGATGCATCAGCTGCATCTGGGTCCGCATATCGCGAAAACAGGTCAGCGCGAAAAATATTCCCGGCCCGGGTGTACGGTGCTCTGACATGTCCACAACGCTCAGCGCGGCGCAGCAACTCTCGGTCTTGCAAGGCTTCGTCGATCAGTACGCGGATGATCTTGGAACGGTCCGCGCCGCCTGCGCAGATCCGTCGACGCCGGAGCCGGCGCAGCGCGTCCTCATCGGCGCACTCAACTACGCGCTCGACATGCTCGACATGTTCCCGGACCACTACAAAGGACTCGGCGTTGCCGATGACGCGATCGTGCTGCGGCTCGCTGCGAAGCTTGCCGTCGAGGTGGGTGCCGCTCACGCAGGGCTCGTCACGCTCGCCGCGCAGGCCACCAAGGTCGCATCCGTGTTCGACAACCTCGCCGCGCCGCTCGAGCGACTCGTCGCCAAGCTCCCCGAGCGCGAGGTCCGCGGCCGCACGGCAGCGAAGATCCTGTCGCACAAGGACACGCGCATCATGTTCGACGCCGACGTCGGCCGCGAGGCGAAGCGCCATGTCGCGCAGCCGATCGACACGAGCGCGGAGGGGCCGGAGCGCGCGCTGATCGAGCTCCGCAAGATGGTGGAGCACGCGCTCAAGAAGGCCGAGATCACGTACTAGGCGGAGCTCCGGCGGACGCGCGGCGCGATCGAGGACCTCGGCGTGCGGGCTCTCTCGCCTTGCGCGCTTCCGCGCACCGGACCGCGCCGAGCGCACGTCATG